>CAZZZK010000007.1:0-17047 GCA_964658555.1 Vulcanimicrobiota bacterium
CTCGACCCGAGCCTCTCGAAGATCGAGCCGAAGACCATCGACGACGAGGTCGCGGTGGAAGACGCGCCGCTCTCGCTCGATCCGCGCATTTTTCCGTGGTCGCTCGTGGCCGGCCGCGATGGCGTGCGCGCCGATCTCGACGGCAAGACGGCGTGGCTCACCACCACCGAGCTCCTTCGCGCGCGCGCCTACGACTCGCAGACGACGCTGTTCGATCCCACACTCGGCATCGGCACGCACAGCGCGACGGTGCTTCACCTGCTCGCGCAGAAGCTCGGAACTACGCCCGCCGACGTGCGCGCGCGCGCCTCGGCGCGGCGCGTTCGGTTCGAGCCGGCGGTGAAGGCGATCGAGCCGCCCCTCGATCGCGCGCGTGTGGAGAGCGCCGTGCACGAGGCGGCGCGTTACCTCGCGCGCGGCGTCGACGGGCGCGGGCACTATCGCTACCTCGTCGACGTCGTTTCGGGGCAGACGGTCGGCGGTTACAACTGGCCTCGTCATGCGGCGACGACGTACTTCCTCGCCGGCGCGGCCGCGTATTTTCCGGAAGACACGGCACTGAGCAGCGCCTGCCTCCGCGCCGCAGCGCGGCTGCGCGACGAGCAGATCGTCGATTGCGGTAGCGAGCGATGCGTGGGCGTCGCGGACGAGGGCGAGACCGACCAGATGTGCGACGAGTGCGAGCACGAGACCGATGAGCAGTCGACGAGGGGAGGCGTCGCCCGGCCCGAGCGAGCTACGGTTCACGGAGTGGCTACGTTCGAGGCGCCGCGGGCGTTCCTTGCCCCGCAGGGCGCCCACCGGGCGACCCGAACCGCTCGGGCGTGAATATCGAGTCGCTGATTCGCGTGATCCCCGACTTCCCGATCCCGGGAATTATGTTTCGTGATATCACTCCGCTCTTGAAAGATTCGGCCGGCTTTCGGGCGACGATCGATCTCTTCGTCGACCGTTTCGAGAACGAGCGGATCGATATGGTCGTCGCGGTGGAAGCGCGCGGCTACATGTTCGGCGCGCCGCTCGCGTACCGACTCGGCGCGGGATTCGTGCCCGTCCGTAAGCCTGGGAAGCTTCCCGCCGCCACGCGTTCGGAATCGTACACGCTCGAGTACGGGACGAATTCGCTCGAAGTGCACGACGACGCGATCGCGCCGGGCCAGCGCGTCCTCGTCGTCGACGATCTGCTCGCGACGGGCGGAACGGCGGCCGCGACGGGGCGCCTTTTGGATTCCCTCGGCGCCGAGATCGTCGGATTCGCGTTTCTGATCGAGCTCGCGGCGCTCGACGGGCGCAAAGCGCTCGCCGGACGCGATATCACGGCCTTCATCACCTATTGAGAACGCCGGTCGTGCCGCTCCGCCTTACGACCGTATTCGTAGACAGCATCGGTCGACTGTGGCAGTATTAGCTCTTACGATGCCTACGCCGCACATCGACGCACTGCTTGAAAAAGTCAAGTCATACGACTTGGCGTTGGATGAAAATTGGTTGCGCGGCGTGTACGAGCTCGCCGATTCGGCGCACGACGGCCAGCGCCGCGCGAGCGGCGAAGAGTACATCGAGCATCCGGTCGCCGTCGCGCGGATCCTCGCGGATATGGAGATGGATCGCGCGACGATCGCCGCGGCGATCCTGCACGACGTCGTCGAGGATACGGTCGCCACGAGCGACGAGGTTTCGTCGCGTTTCGGTCCCGAGATCGCGCAGCTCGTCGACGGCGTTACGAAGCTGACGCGGATTCCGTATCAGTCCAAAGAGGACGCGCAGGTCGAGAATCTGCGCAAGATGTTCATGGCGATGGCCAAAGACATCCGCGTCATCATCATCAAGCTCGCCGATCGCCTGCACAACATGCGCACGCTCGGGAGCCTGCCTGAGGCCAAACAGCGCTCGATCGCGCGCGAGACGATCGACATCTACGCGCCGATCGCGCATCGTCTCGGTATCTGGAAGATCAAGTGGGATCTCGAGGATCTCTGTCTCCGCTATCTCGACCCCGAGGCGTATCGCGATATCGCGGAGCGCGTCGCGAAGAAGCGCGTCGAGCGCGAGGACGTGGTGAGCGGCGTCGTCGATCTGCTGCACGGCCAATTCGATAAGCTCGCGATCGGCAACGACGTTACGGGCCGCCCGAAACACTTCTATTCGATCTACGCGAAGATGAAGAAGGGCCGCGACTTCTCGACGATTTACGATCTGAGCGCGGTGCGCGTGATCGTCGATTCCGTGAAGGACTGTTACGGCGCGCTCGGCGTCGTGCACTCGCTGTGGAAACCGATCCCCGGCCGGTTCAAAGATTACATCGCGATGCCCAAGCCCAACATGTACCAGTCGCTCCACACGACGGTCGTCGGGCCCGGCGGCGATCCGCTCGAGATCCAGATCCGCACGCTCGAGATGCATCGCACGAGCGAGTACGGGATCGCGGCGCACTGGCGCTACAAAGAGGGCGGCAAGAACGACGATCACGAGCACAAGCTCACGTGGCTGCGCTCGCTGCTCGAGTGGCAGAACGATATGCGCGATTCGCGCGCGTTCATGGAGAATCTCAAACTCGATCTGTTCGAGAATCAGGTCTTCATCTTCTCGCCGCGCGGCGACGTCTATCCGCTGCCCGCCGCTTCGACGCCGCTCGATTTCGCCTATCAGGTGCACACCGACGTCGGCAATCATTGCGTCGGTTCGAAGGTCAACGGCAAGATCGTCCCGCTCGACTATCAGCTCAAGAACGGCGACATCTGCGAAGTTCTCGTCAACAAGAGCTCGCGGCCGTCGCTCGATTGGCTCTCGCTCGTGCGGACCTCCGGCGCGCGCCACAAGATCAAGCAGTGGTTCCGTAAGGATCGCAAAGACGAGAACGTCGTGCTCGGCCAGGAGACGGTCGAGCGCGAGCTCGCCCGCGAGCACATGCGCGTCGATATGGCGCGCGGCGAGATCATCGAGAAGATCGCGAAGAAGATGAACTACGCGAACGCGGTCGATCTCTTCGCGGCGATCGGTTTCGGCGACGCGTCCGCGGTCACGGTCGTTCTCAAACTCAAAGAAGAAGCGAAGTCGACGAACCTCATCGACCTCGCGACGATCCAGCGCCCGGCCGCAGCGCCGGCTCCCGCGCAACGCGAGCGGCATCCGGATCGCGGGCGTCGACGACGTGCTCGTGCGGCTCTCGAAATGCTGCAGCCCGGTCCCGGGCGATCCGATCATGGGCTACGTGACGATCGGCAAGGGCGTCTCCGTGCATCGTGCGGATTGCCCGAACGTCGCGTACATGTCCGCGACGCCCGAGCGCATCCTCCAATCGTCGTGGGTCGAATCGCCCGAGAACATGCACGCGGTCGACGTCGAGGTCGAGGCGCTCGATCGGGCGGGGCTGCTGCAGGACGTCATGGGCGTCTGCTCCGAGTACAAGACCTCGGCATCGTCCGTCACGGCGCGCGTGAAACGCGAGCTCGCGCTGATCAGCCTGACGCTGCAGATCGCCGACGTCGACCACCTGCATCGCGTCCTCATGAAGCTCCGCACGCTGCGCGACGTTCGTGACGTCTACCGGGTCACGAAGCGCGAGGCGCGCGCGAGCGGCTGATTTCCCGAACGCGCTAAATACGGTCGAGGCGGGTGCCGATGGGAAGTGAGATGGATCACACCCGGGATCTCGGCTACGAGCCCGCCGTCCGCACGCGCGACGTCGCACTGCTCGCCGCGTTCTTCTCGGCGGTGGTAGCGGCGCTCGTGCTCGCCGGGTGGGCGTTCGGCATCCCGCAGCTCACGACGTTCGGCTTCACGCGGGGCCAGGTCGCGCCGACGACGGCGCTCTGCTTCGCGCTCGCGAGCATCGCCCTGCTCGTCGACGACCGCGCCCCACGTGCCCTGCGCGGGCTACGGCTCGCGGGCGCGATCGCGATCGTCGCGCTCGGACTCGTGCGGCTCGTGGCGAACGTCGCGGTCGCGTTCGGGCACCCGTTCGCCGCCGGCGTGCGGGGCTTCGCCGCTGCATCGGAGATGGCGAGCAACACGGCCGTCGCGATCGTCCTGCTCGGCGTCGCGCTCGTCATCGTCGATCGCGTGCGGGGCGAACGGCGGACGCCGCTCGTCCGGTACCTCGTCGCCGCGATCATGTTCTGCGCGAGCACCGGCCTGATCACGAGCATCCTGCAGCTCGACAGCGCGTACGGGACGAGCGAGGCCGGCCGGATGTCGGTCCCGACCGCGTGCTGTCTGCTCGTCCTCGCGATCGGGCTCTTCAACATCGTCGAGAGTTTCTCGTCGCCCAAGGGCCAGTTCAGCGCGCACGTCCACTCGATCACGTGGACGGCCGCCGTCGTGCTGATCGTCGTGACGACGTCGACCGGCCTCTGCAGCTTCGCCGTCGAGGAGCGATACGCGGAACGCGTCGCGCTCTCGAGTGCGGCGGACGAACTGTGGTCGGAACAGAGTCTGCTCGAGACCTCGCTCGTGCGGCGCCTCTATGCCGCCACGCGCGCCGAGCGCGGGACGATCGCCGCGCCCGCCTCGGGGCCGCTGCACGTGCGCGGCACGCGTGCGACGACGCTCGAGTGGGCCGACGGCTTCGTCCTGCGCACCGAGACGCCGACGGGGCCGTTCCTGCAGCGCTGGCAGATCGGCAGCGCGCTCGAGCGGCGCATCCGGTCGATCCGCGGGTTCAATCGATTACTGCTCTGCGAACGGGGCGCCGAAACCACCTGCGTGCCGAACGAGCCGGCGTCGCAGCTGCTCGCCGATGCGGTGCGCGCGAGCGGCGGCGTCTCGTCGACGGCCCGTCGGATACGGGTCGGCAATACGGAGGTCGTCGCGGCGTCGCTGCCGCTCGCCGGCACGGGCTTCCAAATTCTCGCCGCACGCGACCTCGCGAACGTCTACGAGCCGCTCCACGAACAGTACTGGCTCGTCTACGCGCTCATGGCGCTGCTCGTCGCGTTCGGGCTCGCGGTGCTCGATCTGCGGCTGAGCGCGCTCGTCGCGTCGCTCGTGCTGACGCGAGCCCGCGCGCGCTCGAACGAGGCGCGGTTCGTCGCGGCGGCGGAGGGCAGCCTCGATGCGTTCTACATCCTCGAAAGCGTGCGCGACCCGCTCGGCCGCATCGTCGATTTTCGCTGCACCTACGTCAACGGGCAGGGCGAACGGCTGCTGCGCCGGACGAACGATCGGATCGTCGGCAAGACCTTCGGCGACGTGCTGCCGGGCTCGATGACGAACGGCTTCTTCGAACAGATCTGCGAGGTCGTGCTGACGGGCAACGCGCTCTCCGAGGAACGCGAGATCGCGACGGGTGCGGTCGCGGCGGGCTGGGTCCATCATCAGATCGTGCGCCTCGACGACGGCGTCGCGATTACGTCGCGGGACATCACGGCGCGCAAGCAATCGGCCGCGTCGCTCGAAGAAGCGATCCGCTTTCGCACGGCGATCGTGGACAGCGCGCCGTGCGCGATCATCTCGTACGATGCGGACGGGGCGATCGTCTCGGTGAATCGGACGGGGCAGAGTGCGCTCGGGTTCGCCGAGCACGAGCTCGTCGGGCGGACGGATCTCTTCTCGACGGCCGACGAGGCCGACCGGACGTCGGTCGAAGACGATTTCGTTCGCGCGCGGGCCGGACACGTCTGCGAGCGGGAGTGCACGGTCGTCCGTAAGGACGGCTCGCATTTTCTCGCCAAACTCACGATCTCGCCGCTGCGCGGCGCGACGGGCGCGATCGACGGCTTTCTCGGTATCGCCTACGACATCACGGAAGATTCGCGCATCGCCGATCAGATGCGCTTCGCGGCGACGCACGACGCGCTCACCGGGCTGCCGAATCGCTCGCTGCTCGAAGAGCGTGCCGCGATCGCGCTCGAACGCGCCCGCGAAGACGAATCGACGGTCACCGTCTTCATGGTCGATCTCGATCACTTCAAGCGCGTCAACGATTCGCTCGGCCATCACGTCGGCGACGATCTGCTGCGCGTCGTCGCGGAGCGGCTCAAGACGAGCGTGCGCGTCTCCGATACCGTCGCGCGGATGGGCGGCGACGAGTTCATCGTCATGCTGCAGAGCCCGATCGAGGACGAGCAGGCCGCCCACCTCGCGCAGAAGATGATCGACGCGATCTCGGCGCCGATCGTCATCGACAGCTTCGATCTTCGTATCACGCCGAGTATCGGGTTCAGCACCTTTCCGAACGACGGCCCCGACCTCGCGACGCTGCTGCGCAACGCGGACGCCGCGATGTATCGCGCGAAGGCGCTCGGGCGCAATACGTTCGAATCGTTCCGGCACGAGATCGCGCTCAGCGACGCACGCTTCATCGCGCTCGAGAAGACGATGCGCCGCGCGCTCGACGAGGACGGATTCGATCTCGCGTTCCAGCCGCAGGTCGATCTCGCGTCGGGAGCGATCGTCGGCGTCGAAGCGCTCGTGCGGCTGACCGACGAGAACGGCGTCGCCGTCTCGCCGACGGAGTTCGTCGCGATCGCCGAAGAGACCGGGATGATCGTGCCGCTCGGCGCGTGGGTGCTGCGTTCGTCGTGCCTGCGCGTCGCCGCGCTGCAGCGCGAACTCGGGTCCGATTTCCGAGTCGCCGTGAATCTGTCGGCGCATCAGTTCCGCCAGAAACGCTTCGTCGAGTTCGTCGAGTCGGTGCTCGCCGAAACGCAGCTCGCGCCGAGCTCGCTCGAGCTCGAGATCACGGAGAGCGTGCTCATGGACGACAGCGAGGCGGTGCTCGCGACGCTGCGCCGGATGCGCGACCTCGGGATCTCGATCGCGGTCGACGATTTCGGAACCGGCTACTCGAGTCTGAGTTACCTGCGCCGTTTCCCGATCGACCGGCTCAAGATCGACCGGTCCTTCATCCGCAACGCCGCCGACAACCGCGACGACGCGACGGTCACGGGCGCGATCATCGCGCTCGCCCACAGCCTCGACATCCCGGTGGTCGCCGAGGGCGTCGAGACGGAGGCGCAGCGCGAGTTCCTCGTCGCGCACGGCTGCGACGAAGCCCAGGGCTATCTCTTCGCGCGGCCGATGCCGGCCGAACGGCTGCCGCGGTACTTCTCCGCGCTCGGGACGCTCGACCGGACCCCGGGCCTGCTGATGGGCTTGCCGTCGCTCTCGCGGGCGTGATAGACTAGGCGAGTTTTCCGGCCGGGCCCCTTGCCCGCCGGCGGCTCGTGCCGGGGCTTCCCGCACGTAGTCCCACTGCCCCGAGAGGGGCCGTCGGCCGCTCGAGCGGCGACGTCCGAAGAGGGATCGCATGACGACCACCGACTACGAAATCACGTACATCGTTCGCCCCAATTTCGAAGAAGCCGACGTCGACACCAAGGTCGAGGAGATCGCGGGCGTCGTTCGCTCGAACGGCGGCGAAGTCGGCGAGATCGAGAAGATGGGCAAGCGCCGTCTCGCCTACGAGATCGACGATCTCCGCGAGGGCTACTACGTCGTCATGAAGTTCAAGGGCGAAGCCGCGGCGGCCAAAGAGCTCGAGCGTCAGCTTCGCCTCAACGAAGACGTCATGCGGCAGCTCCTGATCAATCTGAACGACTGAGGTCGAGATAGGAACGGGACATGGCCGGAAGTTATAATCGCATCACGCTCGTCGGAAATCTGACGCGCGATCCCGAGATCCGTTACGTCGACGGCGGCGGCAAGGCCGTCACGAAATTCGCGCTCGCCGTCAATCGCAAGGCGAAGGGCGGCGACGAGACGATGTTCGTCGATATCGTCGCGTGGGATCGCCTCGGCGAGATCTGCAATCAGTATCTCAAAAAGGGCATGTCCGCGCTCGTCGAGGGACGCCTCGCGATTCGCAAGTACGACGATAAGGACGGCAACAAGCGGACCGCCGTCGAGGTCGTCGCGAGCGACATGCAGATGCTCGATTCGAAGGGTCGCAGCAACGGTGAAGGCTCCGGATCCTATGCGACCGCGGGCTCGGCATCATCTTCTAGTAGCGGCGGCGGTCGGTCGTCGGGCGGCGGATCGTCGTCATCGTCCTCGGACGGCTTCGACGACGAGATGGACGGCGATATCCCGTTCTGAGACTCTGTTGCAATAACTAGCTTCGCTGCACAGACTTTTCGTGATTTCGTCGGGTTTCCGCGATTCGGGCGAATCGCAATGGCCGTCCTGTAAGGCTTTACGCAACGGCCGGTTCGAGATGTCGAAAGCGTCTCGAAATCGCATAAAATGACACATAAAGCCGAGGACTCGGAGCGAGCCGCTCCAAAATCGCGAATACTCAAAACGAAACAACAAAAAGTGGCAAATCCGATTCAACGGATTCGCCACTTTTATTTTATACTGGTCTTGGACTAAAGCGGCGTCGTTCGGCACGTCGATCGGATCCGTCGGCTTCGGAAAGCGACGGTTCGGCTGTGCGTCGTTGATTCGTATGCCGTTTCCAGTTCAGCGCGCACCGTCGCTCGAAGATTCGCGACGCAGAACTTACACAGCAGCTCGTTCTTCCAGGCCGTGCAGGGATGGACGGAGTTCTCGAGCTCGGACGTATCTCCGGCGCGATTTCAGGTCCGCCCATCTCTCGCTTGAACATCGAGAAGAACGCCTCCACCTTGACGCGATAACGATAGGCCTCGTGGAAATCGCGATTCCCGTTGCGCAAGAAGTGCTCGCGCTGCCGAAGCTCTTGGCGTCGCCGCGAACAAAAATCGTACGTGAAGCGTTGGTAGTTCGCTGTATTTTCGATATCGTATGGTGGTCCGAAGTCCTTTGAACGGTGCCTCGAGGACGCATGCGCGCCACGACGTAATCAGTTGTTTTTAAGGAGGTCCATGAACCGATTCCACAGTCGTCCGTTGCTGCACGCCCTGCTCGCCGTCGGTGTCATCACCGGATCGTCGGTGAGCGCCGATGCTGCAACGAACCCAACACCGATACCTGGGGGAGCGAATCAGCTAAAAGGCGTCTCGGGAAAGCTCGCCTCGACGCTCTTCAACGGGCACCTCCGCATCCGAAAGATGCAATTACGCGTCGCGACGGCGGACGAAGCATCGCCGCGGGACGGTCAACGAGCGCTCACGCTTACGTACGTGGTTTCGAATGGAACGTCAAGCCGACTATCGGGCTACTTCAACGCGGTGATCGCGGATGCGGACGGCAATGCGGTCGATGAGTCGACCCAGACAACCGGCACATTCTTCGATCTCATCCGAGCCGCTTCAGCGCGCGGAAAGATCCCGCTCATCGTGCCCAGCGATCTCAAGCCCGTCAAGATCATCCTTACCAACGCAACCGATGCAGAACCCGTGTTCCGCATCGATCTTCAACCGTCCGACATCCCAGCAGTCGCCCCCGTTATGTCGCCATCACCGTAAAAGCCGATTTCGGCAACCACATTCGATGACCAACATGAGCCGAGGGCGGAATCTTCGCTTGTTGAAACTGTTGATTCCGAGGCATTGAGCGGTGCTCCGGCCCGCTCGAACGGCGCGATCGTATCATGCGGCCGGAAACACGCGACGCTATCGATGTCGTGGAGGAGCGCCGGTTGCGTCGGATGTCACGCGAGTTCTCGCTGCGTCTTCGCGCTCGACGTCGGCTCGTCGATTCGTGCGAAGCGCGAGAACCAGTCGAAATGCGCGTCGGCTTCGTCCTCCGCGGTGCTCGCGGACGGGAGATCGAGGCGGCGTCCGATAACGCCCGCGATCTCGTGGAACGGCACGCCTTTTCTACTGTGGTTTTGCCGATTGGCTCGACGATCCGCGTGAGCGGGAGTTCGTCGAGGTAATCCGCGACGGCTTCGATCGGCTCACGGCCGTCGGGTCCGACGTCCGATCGGCCGTTCGCGCGTTCGGCGCACGCGCGAGCGTCAATCCGTCGATGGTTCGGGCGAGACGCCGCTCGGCGGCGGCATCGCGTCGTGCGGCACGCGCCAAAAGCTCGCCATGTTCAGCAACAAGACCTGATCGAACGCGCCGCGGTTCCCGTACGAACTCTCGCGGAGCACGCGCGGATCGACGGCGAGCGCCGTATCGGCGAGCCGCGCCGCGATCGCGTCGAAGTCGCGATTATCGGTGATCTCGCCGACGTCGGCCGTGCGGAAGTATTCGGCGATCTCGCGCAGCACGCGTTCGCACAGGCGCTGCGTGATCTCGGCTTGCCGCGCCGCGCCGGAATCGGGTGCGATCGCCGCGACGAGCGCGGATGCATCGAGCAGCGCGCCGAGCGTCGCGATCCACGACTCGCCGGGATCGCGCGAACGGAAGTACGCGAGGATCGGATACGCGAGATGCGTTTCGAGAATCTCCGCGAGCCAATTCTGGCCCTGCACGAGATACTCGCTCGTCGCGTCGAGAAAGCGGCTCTCGAAGATGAGCGCCGCGATCTTCGTGCCGAGCGGCGGCGTTCCGAGAACGGCGGACGTCCGGATGACGAACACCTCGCGCCGCTGAAACGCGCCGACCGCCGAGAAGAGATACGTCGTGACGATCGCGATCAGTCCGAAGCCCGCGGATCCCATCGCGAGCGAGAGGACGCGTGCGGCGCCCGACCGCGGAACGATATCGCCGAAGCCGATCGTGAAGAAGGTGATGCCCGCGTAGTAGAGCGCGTCCGGAAACGTCAACGGATGCCGGAACGCATGCGGCAAGCCGTAATTGACGAGCGCGAATCCGAAGATGAGCAGGACGACCCAGACGAGCAGAAAGACGATCAGCATCAGCGGTGCGAAGATGCCGAGCAGCATCGTTCGCGCCCCCGAATTCGGAAGGCGATCGACGACCGCGCTGCAGCCGCGCCACGCGAGCCGCGTCATGATCCCGCTCAGTCGGAGCCGCAACGGCGTCGGCCGCGGGACGACGACCGAGAGCAGAACGTCGAGGACTACGATCGCGACGATCGCGAAGCCGAGCACGATCAGCATGCGCGAGCGCCCGTCATGCGATCGACGCCGCCGGCGGCCGCGTCAGCGATGGCGTTCGGACGCTGCGAACCGAGGACGGTAAAAGCCGACGAAGACGCCGATCACCAAGCCCCACAGTGCGTGGCCGAAGAATTCCGACGCCTGCTCGTTCGGCGGGAGGCGCCACGCCGCCGGCGTGAGGTGCATGAGCGGCATGACGATCTCGTGCGCGCCGATCCAGATCGCGATGCCGAACGCGACGCCGGTGCCGAGCGCGACGATCGGAAAGAACTCGACGAGCGCGCCGTACGCGATCCCGCTGAGCACGCTGAACGTGAAATGGATCGCGGTGATCTCCCACGCGGGCGCTGCCGCGTGCGTGAAGAGCGAGATCAGCACCGCGGGCTCCGGAAGTCTGCCGGGAGGCCGCGGCGGCCACGGCACTTCCCAGCCGAGCTTGAACCACGCGCCGAACAGTCCGCCGAGCGCGCCCGCCGCCATGCCGGCTCCCGGCCGTTTGGGAGAAGAAGAGTGCATGTGCGTGACGCGTACCCACGTGAAGACCGCGTGTCGCGTGCGTGACGCTTCCGCACGCGGTTCGGAGCGCGCGGCGAAAGAGAAGAGGGTGCATCGTTTCCGACGCACCCTCTTTCGCGATCGCTCGTGCGCCTCGTCAGCGCAGATCGAAGCGGTCGAGTTCCATGACCTTTGTCCACGCGGCGACGAAATCGTGCGCGAACTTCTCGTTCGCATCCGCCTGCGCGTAGATCTCCGAGATCGCGCGAAGCTGCGAGTTCGAGCCGAACACGAGATCGACGCGCGTCCCCTTCCACTTCTGCTCGCCCGTCGCGCGGTCGCTGCCGACGAACTCGTCTTCGGCTTCGGAGACCGCTTTCCAATTGGTATTCATGTCGAGCAGGTTCACGAAGAAGTCGTTGGTCAGCTGACCGGGGCGCTTCGTGAGGATACCGTTCTGAGAACCGTCCGCGTTCGCGCCGAGCGCGCGCATACCGCCGACGAGGACCGTCATCTCGGGCGCGGTGAGCGTGAGCAGCTGCGCGCGATCGAGCAGCATCGCTTCCGCGGAGACGCTGTAGACGGCCTTGAGGTAGTTGCGGAACCCGTCGGACTCGGGCTCCATGACCGAGAACGAATGGACGTCCGTCTGCTCTTGCGTCGCATCGGCACGACCCGGATGGAACGGCACCTCGACGGTGTATCCGGCATCCTTCGCGGCCTTCTCGATCGCCGCGTTGCCGCCGAGCACGATCAGATCGGCGAGCGAGACCTGCTTGCCGCCCGACTGCGCGCCGTCGAACGCTTTCTTGACGCCCTCCAGATTCGCGATCGTCGCCGCGACGTTCGCAGCTTTGTTCACGTCCCAGTTCTTCTGCGGCTCGAGCGCGACGCGCGCGCCGTTCGCGCCGCCGCGCTTATCCGAACCGCGGAACGTCGCCGCCGACGCCCAGGCGGTCTTCACGAGATCCGATACCGAAGCGCCCGTCGCGAGAATCTTTTCCTTGAGCTCGCGAGCATCCGACGCATCGATCAGCGGATGCGTGATCTCGGGGAGCGGGTCTTGCCACAGCAGGACTTCCGACGGAACGTCCGGCCCGAGATAGAGCTCGCGCGGACCCATGTCGCGATGCGTCAGCTTGAACCACGCACGCGCGAACGCGTCCGCGAATTCGGCGGGATTCTGCTGGTAGCGGCGCGCGATCGGCTCGTAGATCGGATCCATGCGTAGCGCGAGGTCCGAGGTGAGCATCATCGGTGCGTGCGTCTTGCCGGCGACGTGGGCATCGGGAACGGTGCCCTGCGCTTCGCCGTTCTTCGGCCGCCACTGCTTCGCGCCGCCCGGGCTCTCGTAGAGCTCCCAGTCGTATTTGAAGAGGTTGTCGAGATACTCCGTGGTCCAGGTGCGCGGCTGCGACGTCCATGCGCCTTCGAGACCGCTCGTGATCGTGTATTCCGCATTGCCCGTGCCGAACGAATTTTTCCAGCCGAGGCCTTGCTCTTCCATGCCGGCGCCTTCGGGTTCGGGACCGACGTACTGATCGGCGTGCGCGGCGCCGTGGACTTTGCCGAACGCGTGGCCGCCCGCGACGAGCGCGACCGTCTCTTCGTCGTTCATCGCCATGCGGCCGAACGTCTCGCGAATGTCGCGCGCCGATGCGGCGGGATCCGGGCGGCCGTCGGGGCCTTCCGGGTTCACGTAGATGAGGCCCATCTGCACGGCGGCCAGCGGCTGCTCGAGATCGCGCTCGCCGCTGTAACGCTTGTCGCCGCCGAGCCACTTGTCTTCGGGGCCCCAATAGACGTCGTCTTCGGGCTCGTAGATGTCGACGCGTCCGCCGCCGAAGCCGAACGTCTTGAAGCCCATCGACTCGAGCGCGCAATTGCCGGTGAGCACGATGAGATCGGCCCACGAAAGTTTATTGCCGTACTTTTGCTTGATCGGCCAGAGCAGACGGCGCGCCTTGTCGAGGTTCGCGTTATCGGGCCAGCTGTTGAGCGGCGCGAAGCGCTGCGAGCCGGCACCGGCTCCGCCGCGGCCGTCGGCCGTGCGATAGGTGCCCGCGCTATGCCACGCCATGCGGATGAAGAACGGCCCGTAGTGGCCGAAGTCCGCCGGCCACCAGGGCTGCGAATCGGTCATGAGCGCGAAGAGGTCGGCCTTGACGGCTTCCAGATCGAGCTTTTTGAATTCTTCGGCGTAATCGAACGCTTCGCCCAGCGGATTTCCCGAGGGAGGGTTTTGATGGAGGATGCGGAGCTTCAGCTGATTGGGCCACCAGTCTTTGCTGGTGCGCAGGCCGGACGGCATGTGCGTGCCCTTCGGCGTTCCGTGCACGACCGGGCACTCGCCGTTCTTCTCGTTTCCGGTATTTTCGGTTCCGGCATCGATCATATGTCTCTCCAAGGATGGCGTCGAGGATGGCTTCGTTTGCGAGGAAATTCATGATGGCGTCGTTCGCCCGAACGTTCGGACGGCAACGCTCGCCGCGGTGTTTCTCGAGGGGTACGGCTCAGACGGTACCACGTTCGGGCCAGCAAGTAAAATCGATTTATCTGAAGGATTCTTAAGGTTGATCCGATCAATCCGAGTCGGGTGATCCCGGCTTCCGTCTCCGCTCTCTCGCTCCGCGACCTCGAATACGCGGTCGCCGTCGCTCGCGAACACCACTTCGGGCGCGCGGCCGAATCCTGCGGGGTCAGTCAGGCCGCGCTCAGCGAGCAGGTTCGCAAACTCGAGTCGATCCTCGGCGTCCCGCTCTTCGAACGGACGACGCGAAAGGTCGAGCCGACCGTGCGCGGCGAGGCGATCCTGCATCGCGCCGAGGCGCTGCTCGGCGACGCGCGGCGGCTGCTCGACGACGCGCGCCGCAGCTCCGAGCCGCTGACGGGCGAACTGCGTCTCGGCGTGATCTCGACGCTCGGGCCGTATTACATGCCTTCGGTCATCGCGCTCGGGCGCGAGCGCTTTCCGCGGCTCGGACTGCGGCTGCACGAGGCGACCACGGAAGAACTGCTCGCGGGGCTGCGCCACGGGAAGCTCGATGCGATCCTCATCGCGCTGCCGATCGCAACCGGCGGCCTGACGGCGGAGCCGCTCTTCTTCGAGCCGTTCCGGCTCGCGTGCCCGAGCGATCACGAGCTCGCGCGCGACGAACCCGTCCGCATCGACGAACTCGAACGCGCGCCGCTGCTGCTGATGGAGGACGGCCACTGTCTGCGCGATCAGACGATCGCGCTCTGCGATCCGGGCCGTTCCGCGAGTCAGGGCCGGTACGCGAGTTCGCTCGAGATGCTGCGGCACATGATCGCGGCCGGCGAAGGCATCTCGATCATCCCGCTGCTCGCGGCCGCCGAACACACGACGATGCACGGCATGATCGCCTATCGCGAACTCGCCGACGCCCGCGCGGGCCGCACGATCGCGCTCGTCTGGCGAGCCACCGAGACGCGCGAAGACGACCTTCGCGAGATGGCGTCGTTCATGCGGCAAGGGCTCCCCTCGGGCGTTCGTCTCCCGGCCGCCGCCCGAGCCTGACCGCCTCCCGCCCGGCGTCGGCTCGGTTCGTGCCGTCCGGCGCCTTCCGTCCGACGTAGCTCGTCGTACGGAGTATCGCCGCGAGCGCATCGGCGAGGCGTCGCGATGCTACGGTCGCGAAGGATCGGGCGGAGGGTGGTGCATGGCGGGCTCGGGACCGGCGGCGCGCGTGACGCTCGGGCGCGATCTGCGCGCGGGTGCGATCGTCTCCGCGACGACGCTGCTCAACGCGACGGCGTACGCTGCGTTTCTCGCGGGCGGGCCGATCGGGTCGCTCCTCCCGACGATCCTCGCCTCGACGCTCGTCGCGACCGCCGTCGTCTCGCTGATCGCGGCGCGCGCGTACTCGCTGCCCTCGGCGCTCGGCGGCCCGGCCGGAAACGCCGCGGCCGTCGCGGGCGCGGCGCTCGCGGCCGTCGTCGCGCGGGATGCCTCGCGCGGCGTTCGCAGCGCCGACGTCGCCGTCGTCCTCGCGCTCACCGCGTTCTTGCCCGGGATCGTCATGCTCGCGCTCGCCGCGGCGCGTCTCGGGCGCGCGATCCGCTTCGTGCCGTATCCGGTCGTCGCGGGCTTCCTCGCGGGGACCGGCTGGCTGCTGCTGGTCGGTGCGGTGCGGACGGCGGGGCCGCTCGGCCCGGTCGCGCTCACGATCGCGTGCACGATCGGGCTGCGGCTCGTCTTCGCGCGCTGGAAGAAGCCGCAGGCCTTCCCGCTCGCGGCGGCCTGCGCGATCGCCGGGACGTGGCTCGCGTTCGCGCTTGCGCGCGTCTCGCCCGACGCCGCGCGGGCGGGAGGCTGGCTCTTCGCACGGCTTCCGGCGGCGGGGCCCGCCGTCGTGACGCCCGCGGCGATCTGGTCCGCGGATTGGCCGTCGATCGCGGCCGCCTGGCCCGCGTTCGCATGGGGCGTCATCGTCGTCGTCCTCGTTTCGATGCTCAACGGATCGCTGCTCGAACTCGAGACGGGCGTCGACGAAGCGCCGGAGCGCGATCTCGCCGTGCTCGGGGCGGCGAACCTCGTCGTCGCGGGGACGGGCGGCTTCGGCAGCCAGCTCGTGCTTCCGACGTCGCTCGCCGCGAACAAGCTCGCACCGGGCTCGCGCGTGCCGGGCTACGTCGTCGCGGTCGCCGCCCTCGCGTGCACCCCGTTCTCCGCGGGCGTCCTGCCATTCTTACCGCGGCCGGTCTTCGCCGCGATCATCGCGTTCTACGGGCTGCGTTTCCTCGAGCAGTATCTCATCGACGCATCGCGCGCGATGACGCGCGGCGAGACCGCGATCGTCGTCGCGATGGTCGCCGCGACGGCGTTCCTCGGGCTCGAGACGGCGCTCTTCGCGGGGCTCGCGCTCGCGTGCGTCGCGTTCGTGTCGGCGGCGAGCCGCTTTCCGGTCGTGCGCCGGGAGACGACGCTGCGGCTCGCGCGAAGCCGAACGGAACGCGCCGCCGTCGAACGCGCGACGCTCGACGCGCGCGGCGACGCGGTGCGCGTCGTGCGCCTCCAGGGCCATCTCTTCTTCGGATCGACGAGCGCGATCGACGCGACGCTGCGGCCGCTCGTCGATCGCGAACCGCGCTGCCGGGCGATCGTCCTGGATTTCGCGCTCGTCGAAGGCATCGACGTCTCGGCCGCGCTCGGGTTCGCGAAACTCGAACGCCGCGCGCGCCGGCGCGGGATCTCGCTCGCGTTCGCGGGCACGACCGATGCGATGGAAGCCGAACTGCGCGGGAACGGCGCGCTCGCGGCGACGGAACCCCGCTACGCCGATCTCGACGCCGCGCTCGAAGCGCACGAACGGCTGCTGCTCGCGGACGGGGCCCCGCCCGCGGCGTCCGTCCCGGCGCCGGGCGAGCTCGCGGCGCCGGGCGAGGCCGCGGGGTTCGCCGAGAAGCTGCTGCCGTTCGTCGAAACGCTCGCGCTTCCGGAAGGCGAGCGGCTCTTCGCGCACGGCGACGTCCCCGACGCGATGTACGTGATCGTCTCGGGGACGCTCGCGGTCTCGCGCGACGGCGTGCGCCTGCGCACGCTCGTGCCGGGCGCGCTCGTCGGCGAGATGGGCTTCTACACGGACGAACCGCGCAGCGCCGACGTCGTCGCGCTCGGAGCGGTGCGCGTCGAGCGCATCTCGCGCGAGTCGTGGG
>CAZZZK010000007.1:17057-22760 GCA_964658555.1 Vulcanimicrobiota bacterium
ACGAAGAGGTTTTTCCCAAGCTTCCGATTACGGATTCGAGTTACCTGGTGATTGTGACTCGCGGGCATCGTGACGACATGCGGGCCCTGCGCCTGGCCCTCGATACGCCCGCTCGCTACATTGCCATGATTGGCAGCCGTCGCAAAGTCATCTCGGTGATGAAGGAACTCGAGAAGGAAAATATCTCGCGCGAGTCGTTCGCGCGCATCGCGCGCGAGGCGCCGGATCTGCTCGCGCACGTGCATCGCGAGATCGTGCGGCTCCAAGCCGAGCGCCTCCGGTCGGCGAACGCGGAGACGCTCGCGCTGCACGTCTGAGGCGAGCCGGCCGGAGCTACGCCGTTTCGATCGATGCGGCGAGCGCGCCGCGCGCGAGGTCCGCGATCTCGCTCGCGTCGAGCGCCGCGGCGGCCTCGCTCGCGCGGCGCAGCGCGTCGACCTCGGGCTTCGCGAGGAACCGCGCGACGAGCCGCTCGCGCAGCGCCGCGGAGATCGCGTCGAGCGTACGCTCTTCCCGGCGCTCGACGCCTTCGACGAAGCCGACCAGCCGTGCCGCGCGCGCGTCGTCGCCCGCATCGCTCGCGAAGACGGCGGCGATCAGCAGCGCGGCCGCGGGGATCTCGATTCGCGCTCGCACCGCCCGCGCGACGACCGCGTTCGTGCGCTCGCGCGCGAGCGCGACGTCGCCTTCGAGATAATCGCACGCGGCGACGTCGGCGAGCGTCTCCGCGAGGCCGACGGGAAGGTCGAATTTCTCGTCGATCGCCGCCGCTTCGAGCGCGTACGCGCGTGCGGCGCGCACGTCGCCCGCGGCGAACTCGGCCTGTGCCTGCGACTGCGCGACGGTCGCGATCCCCGGTTCCTCGTCGCGCGCGGTAAAGGCGGCGCGCGCTCGAGCGAACGTCTCGCGCGCGGCCGCGAGGTCGCCGTCCTTCGCGAGAACGGTCGCGTAATTCGCGAGTTCGTTCGCGTAGCCGAGGCTCTTCTCGCCGCCGTCGCCCACGTAGGCTCGGAGATTGCGTTCGCTGACCTCGCGCGCCTCGCGCGTGCGGCCCTCGAGCAAGAGCGCGTAGCCGAGGCCGCCGAGGCTGTACGACAGCCGCGCGTAGGGCGCGAGCGGAACGCCCGCTCCGGCGAGCGGCGTCAGGATCTCGACGGAGCGCGCGTACGCGGCGGTCCCGCGCCGCCCGGGCGTGTAACTGCCGGCGACGCCGTAAAGCGCGCCCGCGAGAACGGGTTCCGCATCGTGATCGAGCGCCGCGAGAACCCGTTCGGTCCAGGCGAGTCCCTCGCGCGGCGCGCGAAACCACCAGTAGCCGCACAGGCCGCGCAGGACGATCCGCGCGGCGAGATCGCTTCGGCCGTTCGCGATCGACCACGCGAGCGCCGCGCGCGCGTTGTCGAGCTCCGACTCGATCTCCGCGAGCCACGCCGGACTCCCGTCGTACGCCGCGTGCATGCGGTCGCAGAACGCCGCGACCCAGGTCGCGTGGCGCAGCGCGATGCCGTCGCGTTCGCCGCTCTCGTCGAGCTTTTCGAGAACGTAGGCGCGCGTCGTTTCCAGCAGCCGGTTGCGCGGTTCGCGCGCGTCGAAGTCGGTCGCGATCAGCGATTTGTCGACGAGCGAGCCGCTCGCATCGAGGACGTCGAGCGCGTCGAACGCGTCGTCCGCGCAGACGCTCTCCGCGGCCTCGAGCGTCCAGCCGCCGGCGAAGAGCCCGACGCGGCGCAGCAGCGTCCGATCGCGCTCGGAGAGCAGATCCCAGCTCCAGTCCATGAGCGCGCGCATCGTGCGCTGGCGCGGGAGGGCCGTCCGGTTGCCGCCGGTGAGCACGCGAAAACGTTCGTCGAGGCGGCGTGCGAGCGTCGCGACGCTGAGCACGGTCACGCGGGCCGCGGCGAGCTCGATCGCGAGCGCGATCCCGTCGAGCCGGCGCACGATGTCGCCGACGATCGGTGCCGTCTCGTCGGTCAGCGCGAAGCGCGCGTCGGCGGCGTTCGCGCGTGCGACGAAGAGCGCGATCGCGCCGTAGCGCGTCGCGTCGGCCGCGCGCAGCGTCGCGTCGGGCGGGGGAACGTCGAGCGAGGCGATGCGCACGACGCGTTCTCCGGAGAGCCGCAGCGGCTCGCGCGTCGTCGTGAGGACGGTGACGTTCGGCGCCGCGCGCAGGATCGTCTCGACGACGCTCGCGACGCCCGCGATGAGATGTTCGCAGTTGTCGATGACGAGCAGCATCGTCGACGCGCGCAGATGGCGCACGAGCGTCTCCGTCGTCGTTCGGCCGACGGCCGGTGCGACGCTCAAGACCGAGCCGATCGCATCGGCGACGAACGCGTCGCTCGCGAGCGGCGCGAGATCGACGAACCAGGCGCCATCGGGTAGCGCTTCGAGAAGGTCGGCCGCGGCCTGCTGCGCGATCCGCGTCTTCCCGATCCCCCCGGGCCCGAGCAGCGTGACGAGGCGTTCGCCCGCGAGCAGCGCGACGACGTCGCGAACCGTCTCGTCGCGGCCGAGCAGCGGCGTGAGGTAGAGCGAGAGATTGTTGCGCAGCACGCTGAGCGATCGCAGCGGCGGAAATTCGGCCGGCAGATCCGCGGCGGCGAGCTGGAACACGTGCTCGGGCTGCGCGAGATCCTTGAGCCGATGCTCGCCGAGATCGCGCAGCGCGACGTCCGGCGCGAGCGTGCCCCGCAGCATCTCGGCCGCGACGCCGGAGAGCACGATCTGGCCGCCGTGCCCGACGGAGACGAGCCGCGCCACCCGGTTGAGCGGCGGCCCGAAATAATCGCCGTCGCGCTCGTCCGCCGAACCGAGGTGGATCGCCATGCGGACGCGCAGCCCGTCGACCGCGGCGAAGTCGGACGCGGCGAGCGCGCGCTGCGCCTCGAGCGCTCCCGCCGCGGCGTCTTCCGGGCGCGCGTACGCCGCGCAGAACGCGTCGCCGATCGTCTTGAAGACGCGGCCGCCGTGCGCCGCGATCGAAGCGCGCATGATCGCGTCGTGGGCCCGTACCGCGTCGCGCATCGCGTCCGGGAATCGTTCCCAGCGCGTCGTGCTGCCTTCGATATCCGAGAATACGAAGGTGACCGTCCCCGTCGGCAGCGACGGTTCGGCATCCGAGGCGCGACGGATCGCCTGCGACTCCATTTCGCGGCATTCGCTGCCGCCGTACGTTAGCTTTGCTCGGTCTCGACGTCGTCCAGCTCGCTGAGCCGTCGCGCGCGCGGGATACGCCAATATTCGGAGATCGTTTCGAGGCTGCCGGCGTAGCGGCTCCGCAATGCGTCGAAGGACGCGCGCGCCGCTTCGCGTTCGCGCATCGGCACGTCGAGCGCGGCGAGGCGATCGTACGCGCGATCGAAGTTCGCGACGTCGAGCTGCGTATCGTTTTCGCGCAGGTGTAAGAAATGGGAGAGCTCCCCGACGAATCGCGCGCCCATGCGGTGGAGGAGGACGGCTTCCTCCGACGCGACCTCGTCGACCGTCGTGAGGAGCAGCGCCGTCGCATCGAGGAGCGTCTCGGCGACGGCGAGCCACGAGATCGCTTCGTCGGCCGATCGAAACCAGAGGAGGATCGGATACGCGAGATGCGTTTCGAGCAGTCGCGCGAACCAGAGTTCCGCATCGCGCAAGAGCGTCGGAAACGTCTCGCCGGACGTCGCGCGGGCGCGCAGCTCGAGAAGCTCGACGGGCGAGGGGGGCCGCCCCGCGCGATTGCCGACGAGCGAAACGAAGATCTCGCGACTCTGATACGCACCGAAGATCGGAAAGAGAAACGACGTGACGACGGCGATTCCGGCGAGCCCCGAGGCTCCGGCGAAGAGCGTCACGATTCTCGCCGCCGCCGAACGCGGAACGTAATCGCCGTAGCCGACCGTCAAGGCGGTCGTCCCGGAGAGATACAACGCCTCGAAGAAGCCCGGCACGGGGCTCACGCCGTCGCGGAGCGCGTAGAATAAGAGACCGTATCCGACGATGAGCGAGACGACCCAGAAAGCGATGAAGCCGACGAGCAGCAACGACGCATAGCTGCCGAGCCATCGCTCGCGCATCCCGTGATCGAGCCGGTCGCCGACGAACCGCCACGTATGCCACGCGCGACGGCCGATCGCGACGCTCGCGCGGAATCGCCGGCCGGTCGGCCGCGGGACGACGACGGTTTGAAAGATATCGGCCGCCGTGACGAGCACGATCGCGAGCCCGGCGATCACGAAGAGAACGTTCACGCGCGGCGTACCCGCCGGCCTCGGCGTGCGTTTCCGATAGCGGTAGAGGAACTACAAACGTTCGTTACAGCACACGCCGCGGGATTACGATGCGGGCGGCGGCTGGAGGCGCTGCACGAACGCGATCGCGTCGACGCTGAGCGACGAGACGCCGTTGATCGCGAAGGAGTAGTAGCTCGCGGTCGCGTCGTCGACGGGCGCGAGCGAGATCGCGGCCGAACTGCCCGCGATCGGCTCCATCGTGCCGATGAAGTCTTTACCGATCGCGGTCGCGACGGTGACGCGCTGACCGAAGAGCGGCTTGAGCCCCGCGATGTCCATGCTGCCTCCCTCGAAAAAAGTGAACCGGCCTCGTTCGCTGAACCGGCTGACGGGCGGCTCGGTTGCCGCCGCCGGGAGTGTTCGATGCCGACGAAGTCCTCGACCCAACCGCCGTACAGCAGGCACGCGATGGCCTACGTGCTCGCGGGCGGCCGCGGCTCGCGACTCATGGAGCTCACCGACAAGCGGGCGAAGCCGGCCGTCTTCTTCGGCGGGAAAGCGCGCATCATCGACTTCGCGCTCTCGAACGCGCTCAACTCGGGGATCCGGCATATCGCGGTCGCGACGCAATACAAGGCACACAGCCTGATCCGCCATCTGCAGCGCGGCTGGAATTTCTTGCGGCCCGAACGCAACGAGAGTTTCGACATCCTGCCCGCGAGCCAGCGCGTCGACGAACTGCAATGGTACGCGGGCACGGCGGATGCCGTGTATCAGAACATCGACATCATCCGCAGCTACGCACCGCAGTACATCGTGCTGCTCGCCGGCGATCACATCTACAAGATGGATTACGAGCCGATGCTCGCGCAGCACGTCGAATCGGGCGCCGGCGTCTCGATCGGCTGCGTCGAAGTGCCGCGCCTCGAAGCGAGCGCGTTCGGCGTCGTGCACGTCGATGCGAACGACCGCGTCATCTCGTTTCTCGAGAAGCCGAAAGATCCGCCGGGCATGCCCGATAAGCCGGACATGGCCTTCGCGAGCATGGGCATCTACGTGTTCGAGACGGAGTATCTGATGGCCGCGCTCGAAGCGGACGCCGCGGATCCGAATTCGAGCCGCGACTTCGGCAAGGACATCATCCCGCGGATGGTCGCGGCGGGAGAGGCGGTCGCGCACCGCTTCGAGCGATCGTGCGTGCGTTCCAATACGGAATCCGAGGCGTATTGGCGCGACGTCGGGACGCTCGATGCGTATTGGGAAGCGCACGTCGATCTCACCGATTTCGTGCCGGCGCTCGATCTCTACGATCGCGATTGGCCGATCACGACGTACCAGGAAGTCGTCCCGCCCGCGAAATTCGTTCACGACGAAGACGGCCGCCGCGGCCAGGCGATCAGCTCGCTCATCTCGGGCGGCTGTCTCGTCTCGGGCGCGAGCGCCCATCGCTCGCTGATCTCGACGGGCGTCGTGCTGCACTCCTACGCGAAGATCG
>CAZZZK010000008.1:0-3352 GCA_964658555.1 Vulcanimicrobiota bacterium
CGATCGGCGTCGAACTCTCGCGCGACGCGGGCGGCGGAAAGAATCGGCGTAAGTCGTTCTGGGACCGCCTGATCGCGCGGACGTTCGACGATCCGATCGAAGCCCGCGACGATGCGGCCGCGCGCGGCATCACGCTCGCGAGCAGCTACGTCGCCGTCGCCGTCGAGGCGGAAGGCCTCGACGAGGGGACCGCGACGGCGAAGATGGGCGACCTGCGCCGGCTCTCGCTCGAAGGGCTGCGCTCGGGGCCGGGCGAGATCGTCGTCCTCGAACGCGGCGCCGGCTTCGTGTTCCTCTGCCCGGCCCCGCTCGAGATCGACGCGGCGAACGTCCGGACCGCGGCGACGCTCATCCCGCGCAACGCGACGAAGACGCATTTCTCGGCGAAGATCGTCGGCGGGATCGGCCGGCCCGCGGAAGCGATCGCGGCGTACCGGACGGTCGAAGAGGCGCGCGAATCGATGTTCATCGCGCGCCGGCTCTTCGGCGGATCGCGCGTCATGCCGTACGACGATCTCGGCGTCTACCCGCTCCTGCTGCGCGGCGGGACGACGCAGGCGGAGCTCCGCGCCTTCTCCGATCGCATCCTCGCACCGCTGCGCGCGTACGACGAGAAACATCAGACCGAGCTCATCCGCACGCTGCGCCTCTACTTCGACGTCGGCCAGAACGTGAAGACGGCGGCGGCGGAGCTCTCCGTGCACCGGCATACCGTCTTCTATCGCTTGCGGCAGATCGCGGAGATCAGCGAGCACGACCTCGACTCCGCGCACGACCAACTCACTCTGCGAACGGCGATGGCGATCGATGCACTCAACCTCCACGAACGCTAAAGGAGCGAACAAACGCGACGTCCTACACGCCGCGAAAGAACGCGGGGTCGCCTTCGTGCGGCTCTCGTTCGTCGACATCCTCGGCATCAATAAGAACGTCGCGATCCCGGTCGCCGAACTCGAGCGCGCGATCGAGGGCAAGATCTCGTTCGACGGCGGCTCGATCGACGGCTTCGTGCGCGGCGAAGAGGCCGACATGATGCTGCTCCCCGATCTCGCGACCTTCGCGGTGCAGCCGTGGACCGAAGGCGGCCAAGTCGAAGCGCGCCTCATCTGCGACATCCTGACGCCCGACGGCGAGCCGTTCGAAGGCTGCCCGCGCACGACGATGCGCCGCGCGCTCGACGATATCGGCGGCGTCCTGCCCGGCTTGCGCAGCGGCCTCGAGATCGAATTCTATCTCTTCGATCTCGGGCCCGACGGCATTCCGACGGCCGCCTCGAGCGACGTCGGCTCGTACTTCGATATCAACGAATCCGACCGCGGCGAGACGGCGCGGCTCGAGATCGTCACCGCGCTCGGCGCGATGGGGATCGGCGTCGCGAGCGCGCACCACGAGCACGGCGCGGGCCAGCACGAGATCGATCTCAAGGATACGGGCCTGCTCGACGTCGCGGACGCGCTCGTCACGACGCGCACCGTCGCGAAGCACGTCGCCGCCCGGCACGGTCTGCACGCGACGTTCATGCCGAAGCCCTCGGAAACGCTCGCCGGCAGCGGCGTCCACGTCTACTTCGACGTGCCGCGCGATCCGGGGCACGAATCCGACCCGGAAGATCTCGACGAGACGACGCTCTTCGCGATCGCGGGCCTGCTGCAGCACGCGCCCGCGTTCACCGCGATCTGCAATCCGACGGTGAACTCGTACAAACGTCTCGTCGCCGCGTGGGACGCGCCGATCTATACCGTTTGGTCGCATCGCAGCGCGAACTCGCTCGTGCGCGTGCCGTCGCCCGTCGACGGTCACTCACGCATCGAAGTGCGCAGCGCGGATCCGTCGTGCAATCCGTATCTCGCGCTCACCGTGCTCCTCGCGAGCGCGGCCGACGGCGTGCGCAAGCGATCGCTGCCGGGCGATCCGCTCACGGGATCGACGTACGAACTCGGCGCGAAGGAGCGCGACAAGCGCCGCATCCGCACCCTGCCGAAATCGCTGCGCGCCGCGCTCGTCGAACTCGACGGCGATCCCGTCGTCCGCGGCGCGCTCGGCGACCACGTCTATCACGCGTTCCGCGACGCGAAGTTCGCCGAATACGAACGCTACCGCCGCGTCGTCCACCCCTGGGAACGCGAGACGTACCTGCGGGTCTACTAGCGAGCCGCACGTTCGAGCGCGGTCGCCGTACGTCGCGTTCCGCGAACCGTCTGCCCGGATGGTATGCCGGGTGTTAGGCCGAAAGCGCCGT
Source organism: Vulcanimicrobiota bacterium (assembly GCA_964658555.1). Classification (GTDB taxonomy): domain Bacteria; phylum Vulcanimicrobiota; class Vulcanimicrobiia; order Vulcanimicrobiales; family Vulcanimicrobiaceae; genus CAZZYZ01. Next base: position 2,240 of record CAZZZK010000008.1, read on the forward strand.
CGATGGACGACGGGGACGGACGCGAGTCGTTGCTCGGCATGCTCGTCGCGAACGTCGAGGAGTACGCGATCTTCACGCTCGACCGCGCGGGGAACGTCTCGTCGTGGAACGCGGGCGCGCAGCGGTTCACGGGCTATCGCGCCGAGGAGATCGTCGGCCGGCACTTCTCGGCGTTCTATCCGTCCGAAGACCGAGCCGCCGGGAAACCGCAACGCGAACTCGAGATCGTCGCATCCGAGGGACGGCTCGAAGACGAAGGCTGGCGCATCCGTAAAGACGGCACGAAATTCCGGGCGAACGTCGTTATCGTCGCCCTGCGCGACGCGAGCGGCACGCTGCTCGGTTTCGGGAAGATCACGCGCGATCTCAGCGAGCATCGCCGCGCGGACGTCGCCCTGCGCGCGAGCGAAGAGCGGTTCCGGCTGATGATCGAGGCGGTCCGCGATTACGCGATCCTCATGCTCGATCCGAACGGCTACGTCGCGACCTGGAACGCCGGTGCCGAGCGCTTCAAGGGGTACGCGGCGAGCGAGATCATCGGCCGCCACTTCTCCGCCTTCTATCCCGAAGACGACATCGCGGCACGGAAACCCGAGCGACACTTGGCCGTCGCGGCGCTCGAAGGACGCGTCGAAGACGAGGGGTGGCGCGTCCGTCGCGACGGTTCGCGATTTTGGGCGAACGTCGTCATCACGGCGCTGCGCGATCCCGACGGCGCGCTCCGCGGCTACGGGAAGATCACGCGCGATCTGACGGAACGGCGCGACTACGAGGATCGCCTCGAATACATCGCCGACCACGACGCGCTCACGGGAGTCGGAAACCGCCGCAGCTTCAATCGCGAGCTCGGGAATCACGTCGAACGCGTCGCGCGCTACGGCGCGGCCGGAGCGCTGCTGATGATCGATCTCGATAATTTCAAGTGTTATAACGATCTGCGGGGCCACGCCGCGGGCGACCGGCTGATCGTGCGCATCGCTCACGGCCTGCGATCGCGTTTACGCGAGAGCGACGTCTTCGCGCGGTTGGGCGGCGACGAGTTCGCCGTGCTGCTGCCGCATGCCGACGAACGGGCCGCGGAGCGCGTCGCGGAGAGTCTCCTGCAGATCGTGC
>CAZZZK010000008.1:3362-8499 GCA_964658555.1 Vulcanimicrobiota bacterium
GTGCGGAGCGAAGCCGCACTCGAGCAGGCGGGTACGGGCCGGCAGATTACGGCGAGCATCGGCATCGCCTTCTGCACCGGCGCGAGCGTGGCGAGCGCCGAGCGCCTGATGGGCGATGCGGATATCGCGATGTACGACGCGAAGGGCGCCGGCCGCGACCGATGGTCGCGCTATCGGCCCGAAGCCACGTTCACTTCCGACCGAGACTAGCGGGCGGCGACCGCGCGCAAGAGACGCCACGCCGCGGCGACGTCCGCTTCGGTCGTTCGCTCGTTGCCGATCGCGAGCCGGATCACCGTCTCGCCGCGAAGCTTCGTCGTCGAGAGGAACGCTTCGCCCGTCGCGTTGACGGCGTCGACGATCCCGGCGTTACGAGCGTCGAGCGCGTCGCCCGCGAGACCGGCCGGCTCGTGGCGGAAGCAGACGACCGACAGCGGATGCGGTGCGGCCACGCGCCACTCGGGTTCGGCCTCGACCCACGCGGCGAACGTCTGCGCCAGCGCAACGTGCGCGCGCAGCAGCGTTCGGATGCCGTTCGCACCGAAATGACGCAACGCGAACCAGAGCTTGAGCGCGCGAAACCTGCGGCCGAGCTGCAATCCGTAGTCCATGTAGTTCCGCACGTCCGTCTCGGGCGTCACGAGATAGTCCGGTACCAAACTAAATGTCCGCCGCAGTAATTCCGCATCGCGCACGTAGAGTACCGAGCAATCGATCGGCACGAAGAGCCACTTGTGCGGGTTGACGACGATCGAATCCGCGCGTTCGCAGCCGTCGAGCAGATAGGCGAGCTCGGGGACGATCGCGGCCGGCCCCGCGTAGGCGGCGTCGACGTGCAGCCAGACGCCGCGGCGCTCGGCGACCTCGGCGATCGCGGCGACGGGGTCGATCGACGTCGTCGAGGTCGTCCCGACGGTCGCGGCGACGCACATCGGCCGCATCCCGCGCGCGATATCGTCGCGCAGGGCGGCATCGAGGGCGTCGGGCCGCATCGCGAACCCGTCGTCCGTCGCGACGCGCACGACGTTCTCTCGGCCGATTCCGAGCGCGAGCGCGCCCTTCTCGACGTGCGAATGCGTCTGATCCGTGATGTAGACGCGCAGCACCGGTAGATCGCTGCGGCCCGCGAGCCCGCGCTCGCGGATCTCGAGCCCGAGCGATTCGCGCGCGGCCGCGAGCGCCGTGAAGCCGCCGATCGACGCCGTGTCGTAGACGATGCCGCTCAGGCCGGCGTCGAGTCCGAGCAGGTCGCGCAGCCACACGAGGACCGTCTCCTCGAGCTCGGTCGCCGCGGGCGACGTGCGCCAGAGCATCGCGTTCACGTCGAGGGCGGCTGCGAGGGCCTCCGCGACCACAGCGATCGGCGTCGCGCTGATCGCGAAATACGCGAAGAAACGCGGATGATTCCAGTGCGTGATCCCGGGAACGACGATCGACTCGAAATCCGCGAAGATGCGCTCGAAGCTCTCGCCTTCGACCGGAGCGTCGGCGGGGAGCGCCGCGGCGATCTCGCCCGGCCTCGCGCGCGAGAACACGGGATAGCGGCCGGGCTCGCGATAGTATCGCGCGATCCACGCGGTCGCCATCTCGAACGCTTCGAGGAGGTCGAACTCCGGAAGCGGCGCCGCGCCCGCTACGGCGCGTTCAGTCTCGGGGCCAGATCCCGACGATATCATCGATGTAGACCGTCTCGCCCTCGCCCTCGCCCTCGCCGTGCCCGAGGTAGACCGAGATCGACCGCTCCGAGAGCAGCTCCGTCCGCATCAACCCGACCCGCTCGGTCCCGTTGGCGAGCCGCATCCGCACGGGCTTCCCGGCGAAACTCTTGAGTATGGGGACGTCCACCTTGCGTTGCCGTGCCTCCATGACGAATGTCGGACGCCGAGGCGGCGTCCCCGGTTCCGAACCGATCATTCGCGACGGACCGGGATCACGTCCCGCACCGCGAAACAGACGTACCATCGCAAGAACTCTTCCGCGCCGGAGGCATCGTCGTCCCGTGAAGTATCGTACGTACCCGAAGACGGATATCGCCGTCAGCGAAGTCGGATTCGGCCTGTGGACGACCTCGACCGGCTGGTGGGGCGACATGACGGACGACGAGGCGATCGCGCTGATGCACGAGGCGCGCGATCTCGGCGTCACGCTCTTCGACGCGGCGGACACCTACGGCAACGGCCGCAGCGAAGAGCAGCTCGGCAGCGCCTTCGAAGGCCGCCGCGGCGACGCCGTGTTCTCGACGAAATTCGGCTACGACTTCTACGCGTACGCGGGCGAGCGCAAGGGCCAGCAAGAGATCCCGCACGACTTCTCGCCCGCGTTCGTTCGCTTCGCGCTCGAGCAGTCGCTCAAGCGGCTGCGCACCGATTACATCGATATCTACGCGATCCACAACGCGCACCTCACCGAGATCGAAAACGACGAGCTCTTCGCGTTACTCGAAGAGTTCAAGGCGGCGGGGCAGATTCGGAGTTACGGCGTCGCGCTCGGGCCCGCGATCGGCTGGCTCGTCGAAGGCTGCGAGGCCGCGAGCAAACGCAACGTGACGAGCATTCAGATGATCTGGAACATGCTCGAACAGTTCCCGGGCGATCGCATGCTGCGCGCCGCCTACGATGCGAACGCCGACTCGGGCTATCAGATCCGCGTCCCGCATTCGAGCGGCATGCTCGAAGGGCGGTACACGCTCGAGACGACGTTCGATCCGAAAGACCATCGCAGCCATCGCCCCAAACAGTGGCTCGTCAACGGCGTGAAGAAAGTCGAAACGCTGCGCTTCCTCGAGGAGCCGGGCCGGACGCTCGGGCAGGCCGCGCTGCAGTGGCTCCTCGCGGAGCCGCGCGTCATGACGACGCTGCCGAACATCTACGATCGCGAGATGCTGCGCGAATTCGCGGCGACGTCGGATACGCCGCCGCTCACGCGCGAGGAGCTCGACCGCATCGCGGCGCTCGCGAAGACGAACTTCGGCGTCGAGGAGCCGCCCGGACGCTACAAGGGGACGATGTCGTTCGACGCGGCGGACCTCGCGGCGGCCGGGAGCCGCGCGTGAAGGCGGTCCTCACCGCATCCGCTCCGGCTCCGATCGGTCCCTATTCGCAAGCGGTCGACTGCGGCGACGTCGTCTTCTGCAGCGGCGCGATCCCGCTCGACCCCGTCTCGGGCGAGATCGTGCCGGGCGGCGTGACCGAGCAGACGAAGCAGGTGATGGCGAACGTCGATGCCGTGCTGCGCGCGGCCGGCTGCTCGTTCGCGAACGTCGTCAAAACGACGATCTACCTCGTCGACATGTCGGAGTTCGCCGCGGTGAACGCTGTCTACGGCGAGGCGTTCGCCGGGACGACGCCGCCCGCGCGTTCGACCGTCGCGGTCGCCGCGCTTCCGCGCGGCTCGCGCGTCGAGATCGAAGTCATCGCCCGGCGCGGGTAGCGCTCACACGCTCGACGCGCCCGGAGCGAAGAAGCGGTTGAGCCGGTCGAGCGGCGGAATCGGCGCCGGGCCGGGCGTTTGCGCGCGCGGAGCGGCCTTCGCGGTACGCGGCTTCGCCGCCGCACCGCCCGTCATCCGCGCTCTCGCCGCGACGCGCGCGCGAATCGTATTCGGATGCGGCGCGGATACGTTCTCCGCGAGGCAACGGATGCGGATCGTCTCGCACAACGCGCGAATCGACGACGGCCGGCCGGCCTCGAAATACGCCTCGATCGACTCGACGAGCACCCGCTCCTCGTCCGCCGAGAGACGGCTCTTCCCGCGACCGCCGTCGGAACGGCCGGGCAGGAGCGCCGCGAGCGTGCGTTCCGCTTCGTAGCGGCGCAGCCACGCGTACACCGTCGTGAGATGACAGCCGGCGAGGACCGCGCGTTCGCGGACGTCGGCCGTCGTTCGAGCTCGATCGACGAGCGGTTCGATGATCTGTAGACGACGGACCGCATCGTTCCAGGCCCGCTCGTCCTCGAAACCAAGGCGCATCTGCTCCGGCGAGGCCGAGAGTATGTCATTCTCTATCATGCCGTATGGTATCGGCTGGGGTCGCCTCCTGTTATACCTCCGGAGCGATTGATATCCTACGCTACAAGGAGACGACGAAGGCGTCGAACGTCTCGCCGAAGCCGGACGTGCCGTCGACCGACGGCGACCTGTAGCCGCCCGCACTGCGCCTGCAGGTCGATCGACAGCGCGCGCCGCCTCGCCGAAGGCGGCGCGATGCGCCGGCCGCCTCTCGTGCCGCCGGCTCGTCGCTAAGCGGCGGCCCGCCCGGGGACGCGCCGGCGAATCGCCGCGCGAAGCCCCGCCGGGCCTCGTTTTTCGCGCTCGCTCGCGTCGGAGCGGCGCCTCGTTTGCCGTTCGCACGCACTTACCGGCCGTTCGCGGCACGTTCCCGGTGCGTTCGCGATGCGCGCCGCGCTCGCAGCGTCCGCGCGGCGCCCGAGGCGCGCCCGCGCAACGTTCGGCGAATCGATTTAGATGCCACAACACATGGTTTAGGTGTTCGCACGACTCGTGACCGATGCCACGATCACACGATACTGACCGAATCTCCTCGATATACCGTTTGGCGACGCCGATTCGACATGACGTGGTCCCGTTACGGGACTTTTCATCGCGTTCTCGGAGGTTGTCATGCAACGTCTCAAGGCCGCGTTCGCACTGTCAGCGGTCGCGGGAACGCTACTCACCGCGACGGCAGCGAACGCTCGCCCGGCCATCACGCTCAAACTGCAAGGTCTCGTCGTCTCCAAAAGCTCGGACGGTTCCGAGAAGACGATCCCGATCGAGCAGCAGCAGCCCGCGCCGGGTCAAACGATCCGCTATCTCATCGTCGCCTCGAACGGCGGCAGCGATGCGGCGAAATACTTTAGCTCCGTAGGGAAGATCCCTACGGGGACGTCGTACGTTCCGGGCAGCGCTCAGGCGCCCGCCGCACGCGTCGAGTTCTCGCTCGACAACGGTAAGACGTGGGCCGCGAAGCCGACCGTCGCCGTTCACACGCCGCAAGGCGACGTGCGGCGCGCGGCCACGGCCGACTGGGCCTTCTACGTCCGGAGGCTGAACGGGCCGGTGGACCGCTCCGACTGGATCATGACCCCGCAGACCAACGACGCCTACAACGGCTCCCTGCGCGACATCGTCTTCCCAG
>CAZZZK010000008.1:8509-12260 GCA_964658555.1 Vulcanimicrobiota bacterium
CCCCGACCCGGGATCGTACACCGCCGTACGGTACGTCGCGGACGCGGCGCTCGCAGCGAAGAGCTCCGAGACCTTCGCCTATTCGGTGCGGGTGAAGTAGGATGCGATTCACGAAGCGCTTCGCAATCGCGGGTGCACTCGCACTCGGCATCTCCTCAGTCGCGCTGCCGCTCGTCGCCGATACGACGAAGACCGCGCCCGCGACCGCGATCAGCAACACGGCGACGGCCGCCTACACCGACAGCAACGGCGTCGGGTACGGGATCGCCTCGAATCCCGTCGTCGCGATCGTTCAGAACGCACCGGTCGTCACGATCAACAACCCCGCGGGCCAAGTCGTGACGCCGGGCGAGATCGTCGTCGACACGTTCACCGTCACGAACGCCGGTAACGCGAGCGGCCCCTTCCACATTCCGGCCGATGCGACGATCGGCGCGAACGGCACGCTCAAGGGCTACGTTCTCCCCGCCGGCTTCACGTATCCCAACGGCGGTGTCACCTGTACCGCGGCCGTGCCCTGCGCGCTCGCGGACCTCAATAACGACCTGGCGGCGACGAACGTCGCGGCGGGTTCGAGCCTTCCCACGATCGGCGTCGAGTACACCGTCGCCACGAGCTTCACCGGCACGACGATCCCGGTCACGCTGACGGCGAACATCGCGTACGCGGCGGCGACCAGCGGCAGCTATACCGCCGCGGCGCAGACGTCGGCGACGGCGAGCGGCCTCGAGACCGACAACACGAGCCTCGACGCGCGCCTCGACATCCAGAAGGTCGCCTCGGCGCCCGCCAACGCGTCGGCCCCGATCGTCTTCACGATCACGGCCAACGACGGCGGCGCGTTCCCCGCGCACGATCTGACGTCGACGGAGACCATGCTAGGCGCGTCGACGCCCGGTATCCTGATTACCGATAAGGTGCCGACCTTCGGAACCCCGGTCGCGGCGCCGCTGGCGCTCGCGGCGACGCCGACCGTCACGCTCTCGGGCGCGAACGCAGGCGCACACGCCGTCTTGTATTACACGACGGATCCCACCGGTAAGACGGGTTGGAGCACGACGTTCAATGCGAACGCCGCCGTCGTCGGTGCCTACATCACGGGCGGCGCGAATAGCGCCGAACTTCCCTCCGCGCCTTCGGGTTCGGCGGGTGCCGGCAGCGTCTCGACGCCGCAGGTCACGATGACCCTCTCCGTCGTGCAACCGTCGGGCGCGGGTTCCGGCAATGCCGGCTCGATCAGCAACATCGCGAACTCCGCGATCGGCGGCAACCCCAACGCCAACGGCGGCGTACCCGTCCTCGGGCCGCAGATCCCCGCGGGCACCTACGACGGCACGCTCGGTGCCGGTCTCGTCATCGCGAACGAAGTCACGAACACGACGCCGGGTTCGGGCACCGGGACGCCGGGCGGCGCCTCGAATATCGCGACGTCGTCCGCGTACGGCTCGACCTCGGTCTACGTCGGACCGGTCGGCTATCCGATGACGACGGGTTCCTATCCCGCTCCGCCCAATAGCGGCGCGGCCTCGGCCGACACGTTCAACGACTTCACGGCGGTGAGCTTCACGTGCTCGAACACGGGAGCGAACATCGTCGCGGGGAGCAACTACGTCGCGCCGGTCGCCGCCTCGAGCGCGCCGTCGTGCGGCGTCCCGTCGGCGGGCGTCTCCGTACCGTTCACGTTCCTCAATGCGGGCAATACGGCGGACGTCTTCACCGTCTCCGCCAAGGCGCCCGCGGGCTACAGCGTTACGCTCTACGTCGGAAGCTGCACGGGGACGATCACCCTCGTGACCGCGCAGGTCTGCACGACGTCGACGCAGATCGCAGCGACGTCGTCGGTCGGCGGAACGACCTCGGGCACGTATCCGCTGCTCCCGAACAACAGCGTCGTCTCGGGTGCGAGCGAGAACGCCGTGGCCGTCTATACGGCGACGAGCAACGTCCCGGCGTTCGCCGGCGTCGACTCGCTGATCACGGTCACGGGTTCGCACGACTCGCCGACCACGCCCGACAGCAACACGACGCACGTCGATCTGTATCCCGGCGGCGCGGTCGCGCTGACCAAGACGCAGACGATCGTCAGCTCCAACTGCACGGGGACGCCCTCGCTCGCATCGTCCGCACCGACGGGCGTCTGCCCGGGCGGCGTGATCCAGTACAACGTCGCGTACAGCAACGTCGCACCGGCGACGCTCGCGGCGAACGGCTCCGCGCTCGGCTCGGAACCGAGCTTCGCGCTCAACGGCGTCTCGGTCTTCGGGCTGCAGATCGTCGAAGACGGCCTCCAGCAGATCAACGGCAACACCAACAGCTGGGGCACCTACTCCTACGGTGCGATGCAGCCGAGCGACTCGGCGAACATCGGGACCACCTATTCCGCGCTCGTGCCGTTCTCGAGCGGCGGAACGAACCAAGGCCCCAACCACTTCGTCGCTACCGTCGGCGGATCGTCCGGCTACAAGCTGCAACCCGGCAGCTCCGGCACGATCTCGTTCTCGGTAACGGTTAAGTAGCGTACCTTCGATGCGCGCACTCGCACTCGTCGTCTCATGTCTCGTCGCGTCCCTCGTCGCCGCTCCGGCGGCGGCGGGGGCCGATACGGCCGTGGCCGCGGGCACGCGCATCACGAACACGGCGACGGCGACCTACGGGTCCTCCGCCGCGAACACCACGCAATACGCCGTCGCCTCGAACACGATCGTCACGGTCGTGGCCGCGGTGACGGCGGTCGGGATCGGCCCGTCGGAGAGCGGCTGCAACGCCGCGACCGACGGCGTCGATACGAACACCCCGTTCGTTCGAACCTTTACCGTCTCCAATAATTCCAACGTCGCCGACGCGTACGCGGCGACCGAGACCGTGACCGCGGGGGCGATCACGAAGATCGTCGCGACCGCGGCCGACGGCACGCAGACGACGCTCGCCGCGGGCGCGCCGCTGCCGCAGCTCTCGCCCGGGCAGACGATGCGCGTCGCGATCGGCGTCTCCGCAAAATCCGTCGCCCTCGGCACCGATATCACGGTCTCGCTCGGCGTCAGATCCACGGTCGCGAACGCCGGCAACGGCGACGCGAGTGCGAGCGCGACGCAGTGCGCGATCGTCGCCGGAGCCGCGGTCTTCGCCGGCGTTACGACGCCCGCGATCCCGAAGCTCGTCGACGGCGTCGTCGCCGAGGCGAAGACGCCGGGCGCTCGCGTGACCTACACGATCGCCTTCCGCAACACGGGCGGCGTGATCGCGCAGAATTCGATTTTCTCCGATCCCGTTCCGGCGGGGATCGTTCCGATCGCGTCGAGCGCGAGCCTCAACGGCATCGCCGCATCCGCGTCGGTCTCCAATAACACGATACGCATCCCGCTCGGCAGCGTCGCGCCCGGCGCGACGATCGCGATCGCATTCGATGCGACCGTCGCCGACTCGGTCGCCCTCGGCACGAGCCTCGTCAACGTCGCCTCGATCTCGGCCGACAACGTCGCGACGCTGCAGACGGATCCGGCCGCCGTCATGGCGGGCTACGACAACGTGGTCTACGACGGCTACGGCGGCGAGTCGATGCCCGTCGCCGACGCCGTCGTGACGATCGTCGATCCGACGACGCTGCAGCCGATCTCGCTGACGAGCGGCCAGAGCGCGACCTCGGGTTCGGACGTGCGCCGCCGCTCGCAGAGCGCCTCGTCGCCGCCGGCGGCGGCGGCGGCGAGCGGCGATTCCGTCGCGACCACGCCGCCGAACGGCACCTACGACTTCC
>CAZZZK010000008.1:12270-22743 GCA_964658555.1 Vulcanimicrobiota bacterium
GTACTGCTCGCCAATCACACGATGCATTTCGCCATCTCGATCACGGCGTCGGGATACCGCAACCGCCTCATCGACGTCACGCTCAACCCCGATGCGACGAACACCATCTACACGGCGACGCTCACCGCGAAAGACGGACAGCTGCTCGCGCATCCCGGTGATTTCAAGCTCGAGCCGGGCCCGGTCGTGATCTCCGACGTGTACGGCGTCTTCGGCAACCTGCCGCTCTTCCGCAATCAGACGCTCACGCTCACGAAGATCGTCGACCGGCAAGTCGCCTCCGCCGGCGACCGGCTCACCTATACGCTGACGTTCTCGAACGTCGGCGTGACGCTCGGCGCGACGACGCTCGTCGACGCGCTCCCCGCCGGCCTCGCGTACGCGCCGCACACGAGCCGGCTCGACGGCAAGCCGCTCGAACCCGTACAGAACGGGCGGCGGCTCGCGTGGACGTTCGCGGAGCTCGGCACGAGCCATACGATCACGCTCGCGGCGATCGTCGCGCCGGGCGTCGCCGCGAATACGACGCTCACCAACACCGCGACGATCGCGTCGGGGACCGGGACCACGGCCGCGGGCGCGATCACCGCCTCCGCGAACGCGATCACCGCGATCGTCGACGGATTATTCAGCGACCGTACCGTTCTCACGGGACGCGTCTACGTCGACGCGCGCCGAACCGGCACGTTCGCGCGCGGCGACGCGGGCGTCCCCTTCGTGCGGCTCTTCCTCGAGTCGGGCGAGTCGGTCCTCACGGACGGCGACGGCCGCTTCTCGTTCCCGGGCGTGAAGCCCGGGATGCACGTCCTGCGGCTCGACACGTCGACGCTGCCGGCGCACGTGCGCGCGTTCGGCGACCGCGCGTACGATTCCGAGCGCAGTACGCGCCGCCTCATTCACGGCATCTTCGACGGAGGCGTCATGCAAGACGCGAACTTCGCAGTCGAGAGCGATCGATGAAGATCGCCGCGCTGCTCTGCTTCTCGACCGGCATCGTCGCATCGGCGCTTCCGGCGCTCGCGGCGAACGCCCCGGCTCCGGCGGTCGTCGGCTTGGTGAAAGACGCGCCGCAGGCGACACTCGTCGCACCCGCGCCCGGTTCCGCGAGCGATTTCGCGGCGCCGGTCTTCGTCGTCTCGACCGCCGAGAACGACCGCGTCGAGCTTCGCGTCGACGGCCGCGTCGCGTCCGAGAAACAGATCGGAAAGCGCACCTTCGATACGCGCACGGGCGAGACGAAGTATTGGTTCTACGGCGTCGCGCTCGACGAGGGCCCCAATCGCGTCGACGTCACCGCGATCGACGCATCGGGCGAACGCGGCGAGACGAGCGAATCGACGATCTTCGGCCCGGGCGCTCCCGTAACGATCCACCTCTCGATCGAAGGCATCCTCGTCGCGGACGGACGCACGCCCGCGAGCGTCGTCGTCACGGCGCTCGATCGCTACGGGCATCACGCGCTCCCGGGATCGATCGTCAAACTCGGCATCGTCCGCGGCGACGCGGCGTTCGCGTCGCTCGTCGCGGCGGCGGCGTCGCCGCAGCCGAGCCCGCTCGCCGCCGGCGCCGCAGAGAACGACGCCGCGACGACGCCGCTCGCGCCGGCGCCCGTCGCGACGCCGACGCTCTCCGCGCGCACCGCGGGCGGCGCGGCCGGCCTCGCGGCACCGATGACCGGCGAGCCCGCGAACGCGCGTGCGATCGGCGGCCTCGATACGCAGACGACGAGCATCGACGTGCCGCTCGAAGCGGGCGGGATCTCGCACGTGCCCCTCGTCCCCGGCCTCAAGGCGGGCGAACTCGAGCTACGCGCGAGCTACGGCGACGAACTCGCGGACGCGCGATCGTTCGTCTCGCCCGAGATCCGCGCGCCGCTCGTCGTCGGCGTCGCGAGCGCCGGGATCGGCTCCGTGCCGGGCGTTCCGGGCGAGAATCCGGGCGATCCCAACGGCGCGGATTCGCGTCGCGGACGCATCGCCGTCTACGGGTCGGGTGCGGTTTCCGAACACGCGCTCGCGACGTTCGCCTACGATACCGCGGACGTTCTCGATCGCACGAACGCATACGGCGCGTTCACGGACAACCCCGACCAGCGCCCGTACCTGACGTACGGCGATGCGAGCACGCGCCGCAGCGACGCGCTCTCGCAGGACCGGCTCTACGCGCGGATCGACGACGGCCGCTCGAACGTCATGTGGGGCGAATTCCAAGCGCAGACCGGGACGCAGGGCGGGATCGGCGGCTTCAACGAGCTCGTCTCGGGCGCCAAAATCGAACTCGCCGGGCCCGCGGCCAAGATCGTCGCGTTCAACGCGCACAACCAAGTCGCGTACGCGCGGCAAGTCTTCAGCCCGACGGGCCTCGCGACGCTCGGCACGGCGCTGCGGCCCGATATCGTCGTCGGATCCGACGTCGTCTCGCTCGTCGCGCTCGATCGCCACAGCGGTGCGATCCTCACGCAGACCGTGCTCGCGCGCAACGTCGATTACGTCCTCGATTACGGCAGCGGGACGCTGCGCTTCCTCAACGTTCCGCTGCCGTTCGATGCCAATTTCGACCCGCAGCAGATCCTCGTGCAGTATCAGTATCAGGGCGCGAACTCGAACTCGGAGACGACGGGCGGCCGCGTCGAAGCGCAGTTCGGTTCGAAGAAACAGCTGCACGCCGCGGCCGGCTACGTCAACGACACGACGGGTTCGGGCGGCTTCAGCCTCTTCAGTCAGGACGTCGGCGGCGCGCTGCAGGGCGGCGCGTGGTCGATCGGACACATGCAGGCGACGGGAGCGGCGGCCGGAGCCGTCACGGGGCTCACCGGCCTCGGCACGGGCTCCGCGATCGGGACCGGTTCGACGCTCGCGGGCAACGCGGCCGACGTCTCCGGCAACGCGTACCAAGCGTCGCTCGCGACGACCCTCGGAGCGGCGAAGATCGCCGCAGGCTTCGACGCGACGACCGCGGGCTTCGACAATCCCTTCGGCGGCCTCGCGACGCCGGGCTTGCTCGACTACCGGCTCTCCTATGCGCGCACGTTCGGCACGGCGCGGCCGGCCGATCTCGCGTTCTCGTTCGACCACGAACAGAACAATCTGCCCGGCGCCGAGAACGCGCAGAGCAACGTCTCCGTCAAAATTCGCGAGAAGGTCACGCATCGCTTCAACGCGATCGCGGGCGTCGTCGTCCGGTCGCTCTCGGGCCCGACGGCCGCCCTCGACGCCCTCACGCCGACGGCTCCCGCGGCGACGAACGCCGCCGCGGCGAACGCGTCCGGCGGCCTCGCGCAAGCGCAGCTCGGCTTCGAATACAAGCTCGCCCCGCACGTCGAGATCGACGCGCAGCGCCAGTTCTCGCTCGGCGGCGTGCAGGACGCCTACGCGCCCGCCGAGACGACGGCGCAGATCTCGGCCGACATCAACGGCCACGGCCGGGTCTATCTGCGCCAACTGTGGTCCGACGCGCCGACGCAGAGTTTCGCGAGCGCGTCGAGCCAGCTCACGACGCTCTCCGGCGCGACGCGCTCGACGGTCCTCGGCGTCGAGCAGACGGTCGGCAGCGGCACGACCGTCGACGACGAGTACGGCATCGATCGCACGGCGAACGGCGGCGACGTCTATTCGGCGCTCGGCGTCCGCCAGCGCTTCGTGCTCGGGAAGAACGTCAAAGGCAGCCTCACGTTCCAGCACGCGAACTCCCTCGGCGCGAACGCGTCGGGATTCGTCCTCTACGGCGCGCAGGTCGCCTACGGCGTCGCGCGGTTCCACTCGAGCGTCGACGCGCAGATCCGAACCGGCAACGCGGCGGGCTTCTCGCTCGACGCCGGGGCCGCGGGCGCGCTCTCGCGCGACGTCTCGCTCTTCGGCGTCGCGAACACGTCGAGCGTCGGCGGCTACCGGATCGTCGACGATCGCATCTCGCTCGCCGTCCGGCCGGCGGAGAGCGAGCGCTTCGAATCGCTGCTGGGCTTCGAAGCGAAGAACGGCGATATCGCGACGGTCGGCGCGCACACGCAGCTGCTCTCGATCGAAGAGCTCGTACGGCCGATCCCGGCGATCGAGGTCGCCGGGCGCTACGCGCTCAAGCTCGACGGCGACGCGTTCTACACCGCGGGCACGTCGCTCGTCGGTCTGCGCGTCGACGGCCGCCTGACGCGCCACTTCGATCTCGCGACCGAGCTCCGGCAGCTGAACGTCGGCAACGCGGCCGCGGCGACGCGGGCGCTCGCGATCGAAGCGGGCGAACGTCTCGGCGACTCGTTCCGCCTCGCGGCCGGCTATAATTTTTCGGGCTCGCCCGATCCCGCACTCGCGTCCGCCCCGACGCGCAAGGGCGTCTACGCGAGCGCGACCACCATCATCGACCGCATCTTCGGTTGGGGGAAGGACGCGCCGTGAGCGTACGATCCATCGCGCGCATCGCGTTCGCGTCCGCGGTCGGGATCGCATTCGCGATCGCGACGCGTGCGGCGGCGAACGCGAACGTCGCCGAGACGTTTAACTCGACCGCCGTCGCGAACGCGAACTGGTCGACGGGCGGCAGCGCGTGCCTGACCGCCGCGACGACGACGACGCCGGGAACGGGCGGCATCAAGACGTGCGGATCGGGGACGGGTCTCGGCGGCGCGACGGGCACGCTGCCCGACGCGAACGGCTCGGGCGCGCTGCGCCTGACCGGCAACGCCGCGAACCAATCGGGATACGCGATCTACGGCACCGCGCAGAGCGCGTCCGCGGGCGTGCAAGTCACGTTCACCGAGTACTCGTACGACACGCCGACGCTGCTCGGCACGGGGCTGCTGGCGAACAGCGGCGACGGGCTCTCGTTCTTCCTCGTCAATGCGGCCTCGGGCGTCGTCCCGAGCGCCGCCGGGCCGTTCGGAGCCGGCCTCGGCTACGCGAGCGGTGCCGCCGGTATCGCGAACGGTTTCCTCGGAGTCGGATTCGACGAATACGGCGGCTTCACGTCGCCGCGAACGCCGCAGAGCGTCGGCATCCGCGGCAACGCGGCCTCGAGCTACGGCCAGATCGCGAGTCAAGCGCTGAACCTCCTCGGGCTGCTCGGCTCGCGCATCGATACGCCGACGGCGACGACGCGCGGTGCGGCCGTCCCGATCACGTGGCGGATCACGCTCGCCGCCAATAAGACGATCGAAGTCGACGCGAACTTCAACGGCGGCGGCTATCAGACGATCGTCGCACCGACCTCGATCACGGGCGTCAACGGCTCGACGATTCCGAACAATTACTATATCGGCGTCGCCGCGTCGACCGACGGCAACGGCCAAGAGTTCCACGAGATCACGAACTTGAACGTGGCGACGCTCGGCGGCAGTTATTCGATGACGAACGGCCCGGTCGGCGCGCCGGCCGCGATCGGGAGCTACGACGGCGCGTCGGCCGTCAACGCGAACGACGACTTCACCGAGCGCAGCTTCATGCAGCCCGGCCTGACCGCCGTCTACAACGCGACGACGCCGAGCGCGAGCACGACCTTCAGCGCGCCGACGGCGGGTATTTCGGTACCGAACCAAATCGCGAACACGGGCACGATCGTCGACACCTATTCGCTGGTCGCGACGGCGCCCGCCGGCTGGCAGGTCCAGCTCTTCGCCGACAACGGCCTCGGCACGCCGGGAACGGGTACCGGCCTCAACGGCCCGAGTACGACGCCGCTGACCGGATCGACCGCGGGCGCGACGACGACGGGGCAGCTGACGCTCGCCGCGAGCGCGTCGGCCGCGTACTGGGCGGTCTTGAGCGCGCCGAGCGGGATCGTCTCGTATGCCCGCTTCGACGCACCGATCGTCGCGACGAGCACGAGCGTCGGGACGGTTACGAACGCGACGCACGACGAACTCTATTCGGGCTTCGTCTACGCGACGAAGACGCTGAGCGTCCCGGCGACGAACTGTCCCGCGGGTCAGAGCGTACCGGCGTCGGGCGTCTGTCCGGGCGGGACGCTCGCGTATCGCATCGCCTACGGCAACGTCGCGCTCGGCGGCGGCACGGGGAATACCGAGCCCGCGAGCGCGCTGCTCTCCACGCGGGCCGGGACGTTTTCGATCACCGAAGACGGGAACGCGCAGACGAACAATTGGGGCTCGCTCACGAACGGTCTCAGCGGCGCGCCGGTCGATTCGACGTCCGGATCGACGTTCGTCTACGGCGGTTCGTTGACGGTCGCGGGTTCGACGTCGTTCGTCGACACGGTCGGCGGTGCGACGGGCTCGCTCGCGCCCGGGGCGACGGGCAACGTCACGTTCAGCGTCACGGTGAAGTAACGTCACCGGAACGCCGCCGCCGGCGATGCCCGCGATCGAAGTTCACGCCGGGATCGGAATCGGTTCCTTCGCGGCGATCGACCCCGGTGCGAAGCCGCCCGACTACACGCCGGAGGAGTGACGTTCGCGTCCGAGCATCGTCCGCGCGATCTCCGCTTCGACCGGCCGGCTGAAGAGATAGCCCTGCGCCTCGTCGCACCCGAGTGCGAGGAGCGCGTCCCGTTGCGCCGGCGTCTCGACGCCCTCGGCGATGACGCCGATCCCGAACTCGTGCGCGAGCGCGATCACGGCGCGGACGATCGCCGGATCCGCGAGACCGTCGCCCTCGCCGCCGACGAACGCGCGATCGATCTTGAGCCGGTCGATCGGCAGCCCGCGCAGGCGCGCGAGCGACGAATAGCCCGTGCCGAAATCGTCGAGATCGACGCGCATCCCGAGCGCGCGCAAGCGGTGGAGCACCTGCGACGCCACTTCGACGTCGCGCATGATCGCGGTCTCCGTGATCTCGAGCGAGAGCCAGCGCGGATCGACGCTCGCCTCGCACACGATGCGTTCGAGCGTTCGCGAGAAGTCGCCGTCGAGCAGCTGGCTCGCGGAGACGTTCACGCTGATCGAGATCGGCGCGTGCGTTTCGCCGCGTGCGTTCCAACGCGCGAGCGTCGCGCACGCGCGTCGCAGCGCCCACTCGCCGAGCGGAACGATGAGCCCGTTCTCCTCCGCCGCGCAGATGAACTCGGCCGGCGACTGATACCCGGCGCCCGGCCGCTCCCACCGCGTCAGCGCTTCGAAGCCGTCGATCGCGCCCGTCGCGAGCGTCACGATCGGCTGGAACACGAGCCGGAACTCGTCGTCCTGCAGCGCACGATGCAGCGCCGCTCGCATCGCGACGCCGGACGTGTAGCGCGCTCGCAGCGGTTCGTTCAAGACGGCGACCGCGTCGCGGCCGCCGTTCTTCGCGGCGAGCATCGCGATATCGGCATCGCGAATGACCTCGTCGGCCGATGCGGCGTCGCCCGGAAACGCGATGCCGATGCTCGCCGTCACGCGGACGTCGGCCCCGTCGACGCAAATCGGCCGCGTGAGCTCGCTCGCGATCCGGCCGCCCACGGCGTTCGCGGTCGCCGTGTCGGCGACGCCGTTCAAGATCAGCGTGAATTCGTCGCCGCCGAGCCGTGCGACGAGATCGCCCCCACGGCTCGCGACCGAAAGGCGTTTCGCGACTTCCACGAGGACGGCGTCGCCCGCGGAATGGCCGAGGGTGTCGTTGATCTGCTTGAACCGGTCGAGATCGACGAAGCAGACGGCGAAGCCGAACGCGTCGCTCGCGCGCGTTCCGGAGAGCGCGGCGGCGAGCCGTTCGCGAAAATAGGCGCGGTTCGGAAGCCGCGTCAGCTCGTCGTGCGTCGCCGAGTGCCGGAGCTGCCGCTGCGTCTCTTCGAGTTGCGCGATCGTCCGATGCTGCCGCACGAGCGCGCCCGCGGCCCGGGCCGCGATGCGCAGCGAATCGATCTGGCGCGGCGTCGGCACGCGCGGCTCGACGTCGGCGACGCAGACGGAACCGATCGCGTAACCATCGAGAACGAGCGGGATGCCCGCGTAGAAGCGCACGAACGGCGGCCCGATCACGATCGGGCTATCGTAGAATCGCGGATCCTCGCGCGCGTCGGGAACGACGAAGGGCTCCTCCGGCACGACGAGCGCGTGCGCGCAGAACGAGAGCGAGCGCGACGCCTCGCAGCCGCCGAGGCCGACCTCGGATTTGAGCCATTGACGTTCGACGTCGATGAAGCTGATGAAGCCGATCGGCGTCTCGAAGACGTCCGCGATCAGCCGCACGATCGCGTCGTAATCGGCGTCGCGCGGCGTATCGACGATATTGAGACGATGCAGGGCGTCGACGCGCTCTCGTTCGTTCGCGGGTATCGGAGGTCGCACCGCCGCTGTCCCTTTCGAAGCTGCCGACGCGATGGAACGGCTCGACGCCGTGTCCGGCTCTCTTCGATCATCGGCTCGTCCATACCGAACGGTATGCCTTCTCGAACAGGCGTGCGCGCGCTCGCAGCGGCGCCCGGACGAACGGTGCGTTACGAGTGCGTCATCTCACGCGGGACGACCGTCGCGTCGAACTGCTCGCCCGTCACGTGACCGAGCGAGACTGCGGTCTCGCGCAGCGTCGCGTTGCGTTTGTGGGCCGTCTTCGCGATCTCGGCGGCCTTGTCGTAGCCGATGACGGGCGAGAGCGCGGTCACGGTCATCAGCGACTCGTCGACGTAGCCCGCGATCGTCGCCTCGTTCGCCGCGAGCCCCTCGACGCAGTGGACGCGGAACATCGTGCTCGCGTCGCGCAGCAGCATCGCCGAGTGCAGGAAATTGTAGATCATCACCGGGTTGAAGACGTTGAGTTCGAAATTTCCCTGCGACGCGCCGAACGAGATCGCGGCGTCGTTGCCGTACACCTGAACGACGACCATCGTTACGGCTTCGCATTGCGTCGGATTCACTTTTCCCGGCATGATCGAGCTGCCGGGCTCGTTCTCGGGCAGCGTGAGCTCGCCGAGCCCGGCGCGCGGCCCGGATCCGAGCCATCGGATGTCGTTCGCGATCTTCATCAGCGCCGCGGCGAGCTGTTTGAGCGCACCCGACGCGAAGACGAAATCGTCGTGCGACGCGAGCGCCGCGAATTTGTTGGGATGCGAACGGAACGGTAATCCCGTGAGCTCCGCGAGCTTGCGCGCGACGCGTTCGCCGAACTCCGGGTGCGCGTTGAGACCCGTGCCGACCGCGGTTCCGCCGATCGCGAGATCGTAGAGATGGTCGAGCGATTCGTCGATCGCGACGAGCGCGCGATCGAGTTGCGCGACGTAGCCCGAGAATTCCTGACCGAGCGTGAGCGGCGTCGCGTCCTGGAGGTGCGTGCGGCCGACCTTGACGATGCCGTTCCATTCGCGAGCCTTCGCGTCGAGCGCATCGCGCAGCGCCCGGATCGCCGGCACGAGCGCCACGACCGACTCCGCCGCGGCCATGTGCATCGCCGTGGGAAACGTATCGTTCGAAGATTGCGACATGTTGACGTGGTCGTTGGGATGGACCGGTTTCTTCGATCCCATGACGCCGCCCGCGAGCTCGATCGCGCGGTTGGAGATCACCTCGTTCACGTTCATGTTCGTCTGCGTTCCGGAGCCCGTCTGCCAGACGCGCAGCGGGAATTCGGCGTCGCGATCGCCCGCGACGATCTCGTCCGCCGCGCGCACGATGAGCGACGACTTCTCCGCATCGAGTTTGCCGAGATCGCCGTTGACGAGCGCGCACGCCTTCTTCAGCGTCGCCATCGCGTACACGACCGCGCGCGGCATCACGTCGCGCGGCGTCGCGCCGTCGCCGATATCGAAATTCACGAGCGACCGCGCGGCCTGCGCGCCGTAGTACCGGTCGGCCGGCACCTCGATCGCTCCCATGGAATCGGTCTCGGTCCGGGTCGCCGCGGCACGTGCGTTCATGCGTGATCGGTTCTGCGGGGGCAACCGAATCCACCTCGGCGCCGGTTGAGGCCCGCGTGTACGATCGCTCCCGAACCGTCGCACTCGCAGTCGCACTCACGTTGCCGGCCGTCGCGGCCTCGGCGGGGCCGATCGCCGCGGCGAACGCACCCGCCTCCGACGCGGACGCGCTCGCGCTGACGCAGGCGACGGTGCTCGACCTCCACGCCGGGCACCTCGAGCGCTCGCGCCTCACGCCGACGTTCGCGGCGCTGCTGCAGGGCGCGCGGCTCGCCGGACTATCGCGGCCGTTCGAGCGCCTCTCGCCGCCGTTCGAGCTCGCGCTGCAAGACCGCGCGGACCGCGACGGCGTCACGACGCGCACGTACGTCCTCTCCGCCCGCGAGGGCGACGAGTTCGTCACCGTCGGGCTCGACGACGCGACCGGAAAGATCGGCGCGCTGTACGCGCGCCCGGGACCGCCCCGGTGAGCGACGCTCCCGTCTACGGCACGCTCTCGCGAGCCGAGCTCGACGCCGAATACGATACGGCGGTCACGGCGCTCGAACCCGTCCCCGACTACCTCGCGCGCTGCGCGGCGCTCGGCGCGAGCGCCCGCGCCGCGACGCCGCACGAGACGCTGCGCTACGGGCCGGGCGAACGCGAGATCGTCGATCTCGTCGCGCCTCCCGCGGCGGGCGCGCCCTTCTTCATGTGGATCCA
>CAZZZK010000009.1:0-8729 GCA_964658555.1 Vulcanimicrobiota bacterium
CGATCGAGCGCTGCTCGCGCGCTTGCGCGCCGACGCCGCGCTCGGCGCCGGCGCGTATCCCGACGCGGCGGCCGGATACCGTGCGGCGCTCGCGATCGATCCGGCGGACGACGCCTCGCTCGGAGGCCTCGCCTACGCGCTCTCGCGGACGGGCGACACGGCGGGCGTCGTCGCGGCCGATCGTCGAATCGCCGCCCTGCGGCCGTCCTATACCGCGCAGATCGCGCTCGCGCGCGCGTACGCCGCGGCCGGAGACCGGCCGCATACGCTCGCGGCGATCGACGCCGCCATCCCGCTCGCGGCCGCGCGATCCGCGGCGGCGCTCGCGTGGACGCACCTCTACGCGGGTGCGGCGGCCCTCGCCGTGCGAGACCGAACGCGGGGACGCGCCGAATTCGTCGCCGCCGGACGCGCCGCGGCGCACGTGCCGCCCGCGAATCCGCGCTACGCCTGGTATCTCGAGCGCTCGCAGGAGGCGCTGCTCGCGCTCGGTTTCGAGGCGGGAACGCACGCCGCGACGACGCTGACGATCGCGCCGTGGACCGGGCCGGATCTGCCCGGTTCGCTCGCGAGCACCGCGAAATATCGCGTCGCGCTCGGCGCCGCGCCGGGCCGGACGGTGGTCTTGCACGCGAGCGGCTTGCCGCCGCATTGGATCGCGTCGTTCTGCAGCGAGCGCCTCTGCTCGCCGTTCACGCTGCACACGGCGATCCCGGCCTCGGGCGTGAGGCTCGTCGAATTCCAAGTGATCCCCGAGGGTCCGCGGCCGTCGTCCGTCCCGCGGCCGGTCGTTCGCATCGATGCGATCTCCGGCCGCGAGCGCGTCTCCGTCCGGACGGCGGTCGCCAACGCGCCTTCCTGAGGCCGCCTCACGTGCGGGCCTTTCTACGCAGCGCGTCCCGTGCCGCGCCTTTTCACGGCACCGTCCCGTGCCCGCGCCTTTCTCGGCAGCGGTCGCGTCTCCGCACGTTCACGCGTCGGTCCGCGACGCGTTCGACCGGGGAGACGCTATCTCACGCCGGTTGCGCACCCCGCGTTTGCACGAAAGCGACGATCGCGCCCGTGACGATCGCGAAGAATGCCGCCGCGACGAACGCCGCTCCCGGAAAGTACGGTTCCGTACCTCCCGTGCTGAAGTGCGAGAAGAGCAGCGTCATGACGGGCGGGCTGAGGATCGACGCGAGGCCCATCGAACTCGCGACGATGCCCTGCAGTTCGCCTTGCTGCGAGGCGGGCATCGCGCCCGACATGAGCGCGTTGAGCGCCGGGCTCACGAACCCCGCGCACGCCCACGGCACGAGCGCGACGAACATCAGCCAGGTCGTCGACGCGAAGGCGAACATCACGAACGAGAGGGTCGCACCGGCGACGCCGAAGAGCGCGGCGTTGCGCTCGCCGAAGCGCGGCACGACCACGCCGATCAGGCGGCCCTGTACGAGCGCCATCAGCAGACCCGAGATCGCGAGCGTCGCGCCGACGATCGCCGGGTTCCAGCCGAACTTGAGGACGCCGTAATACGCCCACACGCTCGGCATCACGAAGAACGCCATCTGCCAGCAGAAGAGCGCCCCGAGCCAGACCCGTACGCTCGGCGTCTCGCGTAGCCCGAGCAGCGCACCGAACGGATTCGCGCGCGACCACGCGAACGGGCGCCGCGACGCCTCGGGCAGCGTCTCGCGTAACGCGACGCATCCGAAGACGAGGTTCGCGAGCGCGACCGCGGCCGCGCCGTAGAACGGGGCGCGCGTGCCGAGCGCCCCGAGCAGCCCGCCGAGCAGCGGTCCCGCGACGAAGCCGATCCCGAACGACGCGCCGACGAGCCCGAAGCGCTTCGCACGTTCCTCGGGCGCCGAGACGTCGGCGACGGCGGCGAACGCCGTCGAGTACGTCGCGCCGCTCGCGCCCGCGATCGCGCGCGTGACGAAGAGCCACGCGAGCGTCGGCGCGAAGGCCATCGCGAGATAATCGAGTGCGAAGGTCGCGAGCGATGCGAGCAGCACGGGGCGGCGGCCGAAGCGATCGCCGAGCGCGCCGCCGATCGGCGCGCAGCAGAACTGCACGATCGCGTACGTGAACGCGAGCGCGCCTCCGTACCGCGCGGCCTCCGCGATGTCGACGTGCGCGAGCGAGGCGATCAGCCGCGGAAAGACCGGGATGACGATGCCGAAGCTCATCGTATCAATGAACACGGCGATCAGCACGAAGCGGAGCGTCCCCTGCGGCATGCACGTAGAATACCATAAATGGGAACAGGTTCAGGCCGGTGGGCCCCGCGAGGCCGAACGAGATGCCGGCGAACAAACGATCTGCGACGGAGAGCACGTGATGCCGGCAGTCAGAGCCCGGGAAATCGAGGGAACGTTCGCCCGCCGACGTCGATACTGCGAACCTCGCGGCCGACGGAACCGGCGTCTTCGACGAACTGCTCGTATCGAAAGAATTGGAGCACTGCGAACTGCACTCCGGCGTGATCGAAGGCCAGATCGATCGAGTCGTCCGTCTCAACGTCAAGCATCCTCCGTACGATGCCGAATCCTTCAACCACGATCTCGCCGGACGTATCCTTCGGCGTCTATCGTCGGCGCTGCGCAAGAGGAGCTTGTAGGTCGATCGCCACGGTCCGCCGAGTCAGCCGACGCGCTTCCCGTCTCCGAAGACGTGTTTGCAATACTCCCTCGTTCCATCTCGGAATACGGTGGCGGTATGATCGAGGGTCGACGTGTAGGTTCTCATAGTATCCTATCGACTCGTCGTACTTGAACGCGAAGACTCGTCGCCGACGCCCAGTTGATAGAATGGCGCCTTGTAGCAGAGTCGGCCCATCACATGGCCATATGATTTTGTCCAATGTGACTCTTTGGCTCGTAATGCAACCAAGAGTATTTCGAGACCGCGAGGGCGACGCGAACGTTCTTCGTCAGCGGTGCAGAGCTCTCGACGCGAGGCTGGTGGACGACGCTCTTCATCGTCTTGAGATAGTCGGCGAAGCCTGTCTGCATCGCCATGCATGTAACTGCATAATCGCGAACGGGATAGTCTCCGCCGTTCGTCAACGTGATGAAGTAACGCCCGGCTTTTCGCTATCGATCGAAGGCGTGATCTCCGCTTCTCCGAGGGGCGAAGAATGCGGCCTCGGCCGCGAAGATCACGGCGATTGCAACGAGGGCGCCAGCAGTCGATCGAAACCACCCGACGACGTCTTCCCATTTGCTCTCGTGAGCGATCCGGTCTCCCGGGATTGGAATGGGTCGTGAGCCGTTCTTCTCAGCAGCTGCTCGTCGTCGCGTCGCCCTGTTCTTCCCCATGTGCTCTTTTCGACTGGTATCGCGATCAGTGAAAGAGGCGGCGAATTCGCTTCTCTACGAGGCCGAAGAGAGAAACGACCGATCATCTCAATAGAACCGCAAACGGCTTTTCGCGCTACTTAAGCGATTCGCTTTTCGCGGGCGGACGAGATCTACTCGAGAAGACCTTGCGCAAGCGATTCAGCTTTGCGCGACACGAGGTCCCGAATCTCGCGCAAACGTTCCGGCGACTGGCCTTTCGGGTCCGGAAGGCCCCAGTCGTCGTCGATCCGCTGTACGCCCTCGACATCGCATCCCATGGTTATGATGTGGTCGGCTCGAGCCAATATCGCCGGATCGATCAGTTTCGGCCGCGCCTTCGAAATGTCTAAGCCGACCTCGGCCATCGCCGCGACCACGCCTGGATCTGGTCGGTCGGCCGCGATTGTCCCGGCGGAATGCACCTCGACGTCGTCGCCGACGAGGCGGCGCAAGAACGCCTCTGCCATCTGACTACGACCGGTATTGTGTTTGCAGACGAATAAGACGAGCGGTTTCAAGAGCGTCTCCATGGTAGTGACATGGACAAAGTGGCCTTCAATCCAACCGCGTCCTTTGAGTGTCGCGAATTCGCAGCCGAGTCGGCCATCTCGGCTCCGCGCAGCGTGGTCGCTTGGATCTGGTTGCTCATGCGGCAGCTATCTGGCCGTCGACGATCGTCTCGAAGTCCTTACGTCGTGACAGCGCGACGTTCACGAGGATGAGCAACACCGGTACCTCGACGAGAGGGCCAATGACGGCCGCGAACGCCTCTCCGGAGTCGATGCCGAAGACCGCTACGCAGACGGCGATTGCGAGTTCGAAGTTGTTGCTCGCGGCCGTAAGCGCGAGAGCGGTCGTGCGTCCGTATGACGCGCCCGAGCGCCTGCCCATCCAGAACGACACGAAGAACATGATCCCGAAGTAGATCGCGAGTGGGGCTGCGACTGCTAGCACGTCGAGCGGATGTGCGATTATCCGCGCGCCCTGCAGAGCGAACATCGCGACGATCGTCAGGAGCAGGGCGATGAGCGTAAGCGGTGCGATCGCCGGCACGAAGCCGTTGTCGTATCGGTCGATTCCGATCCGAGGTCGGATCAGCGCACGCGTGAGGGCGCCTGTTACCGCGGGGATCCCCAAATAGACGAGTACGCTCACGGCGACGGTCGCGATCGAGAGATGAACGGCGAGGCTCGGTAGACCGAGGAGTGGCGGCAGAAGCGTCACGAAGAGATAAGCGTACGCAGTGTAGGCGAACACCTGGAAGATCGAGTTCAAGGCCACGAGCGCGGCCGTGTATTCCCGATCGGCGTGCGCGAGTTCGCTCCACACGACGACCATCGCGATGCACCGGGCTAGCCCGACCATGACCAGCCCGGCGAAAAGATCCGGCCGACCGTGCAAGAACGCCGCGGCCAAACCGAACATGAGCACGGGTGCGATGATCCAATTCTGGACCATCGAAAGCGCGAGCAGCCGCGTATCGCGCAGCGCCGCCGGCATCGCTTCGTAGCGGACGCGGGCGAACGGCGGATACATCATAACGATCAAGCCGATCGGAACGAGAACGGTCGGGAGATGAATCCCGATCGCGCCAAGTCCGACGCCAAGCAACATCGCTAGAACGATCCAGAGTGTAAGGTAACGATCGAGAAATGAGAGCGCCGCGAACGTAGAGCGATGCGGCGCGTCGGCTGTGATCGTCACCGGCTCATCGAAGAAACGACCAAGCCTTCGTCGCTATTCGGGGCAGCAGTTTGAAGAGGGAGCTGCCAATGCGTTTCCGTCGTGCCGCATGTCGTCGCTGCGTTGTCGCGCTCGATCGTCTCTTCGAGAACATAGTACGTTTCCCAACGGCGTCCGTCGGGATCCGTCGCCCAGACCTTGTTTTGAACGGCATAGCAACACGTTTCGTCCATCTCGACGTCGACCGCATATCCGGCACCTTGAAGGCGAGCGATGGCTGCGTCGACTTCTTCGGATTTCTCAACGACGACACCGTAGTGAGCGCCCTCGCGGACGTTCGTCTGTGGATCGAGGTCGATTGCAAGCTCTAGGCCTGGCTGCTCGGTGAGGAACAGCGCGTAGTCCGAATAGTACTTCGTCGGCTCCGCAAGGAGCAGGGTGCGGTAGAAGGCCACGCTCGCGTCGAGATCGCGCGTCGCCAGGTTGAGGTGCATCTTCATGCGAGAACTTTCGTCGGAAGCACCGAGCTTAGCGCAGCCTCGAGACGGGCGAGCGCATCGGGTGCGAGCGAGTAATAACCCCAGGTGCCGCGACGCTCCGACGTCACGAGCCCGGCGTCTTTGAGCAGCTTGAGATGGTGCGAGATCGTCGATTGATTGAGGTCGAGCCCGGACGTAAAATCGCAGACGCACACTTCGTGTTCGGTTCGCGCGAGAGTCGCGATGATCGCGACGCGCGCCGGGTCCGAGAGCGCCTTGAAGAGCGTCGCCGCTTCGGTGAGATTGCCATCGTAGACAGCCGCCTCCGGGCAACAACGTTGCATCGACATAAATCGATACTACACTTTGGATCGACAATCGTCAATACTATCCGCTTTACGTCCGCGTCCGCTTGAAGACGAACTCCTCTCGTCATGGCTGGCTCGGATCGCGGCGATGAACGGCTTGAAGCTGCATACGTTCACCGCGGAAACATGGCCGTAATAAAGGACCTTGACGCCGGCTCTTGCCGAGCGAAAGGAACCGTTGCCGAGCCGACCGCTCGTCGTGATAGATTCGCGAGGTACGTCGTGCTCGCTCTCGCTCACTCGGCCGCGATGCTCGGCATCGACGGTTACGTCGTCCGCGTCGAAGCGGATAGCGCCGCCGGGACGCCCGGCTTCAGCATCATCGGTCTCCCCGACCGCGCCCTCGGTGAGGCTCGCGATCGCGTGCGCGCCGCGCTCGTCAATAGCGGCTACCGGTTTCCGGCGGGCCGTGTGCTCGTCAACCTCGCACCCGCCGACGTGAAAAAGATCGGCCCGGGCTTCGATCTCGCGATCGCGCTGAGCCTCCTCGCGATCGACGAGCAGGTCGATACGCTCGCGGCTCAGCGATTCGTCGTCCTCGGCGAGCTCGCGCTCGACGGAGCCGTTCGCGCGACGCACGGCGTGCTGCCGATGGCGATCGCTGCGCGTAGCGCGGGATTCGATTCCGTGATCGTACCGCGTGCGAACGCACCGGAAGCTCGGCTCGTCGACGGGCTCGTCGTGTACGCCGTCGACGTGCTTCACGATGCCGTCGCGATCGCGCTCGGACACGGCGCGAAATATCGATTCTCGGGCGACGCACCGTCGTACGCTCCCGATTACGCAGCGCACGGCGACCTCGCGGACGTCCGCGCACAGGCGGGCGCGAAGCGCGCGCTCGAGATCGCCGCCGCGGGCGGTCACAACGTCCTGCTGATCGGGCCGCCGGGCTGCGGGAAGACGATGCTCGCGCGGCGCCTCCCGTCGATCTTGCCGCCCATGACCGTCGCCGAAGCGCTCGACGTCACGAAGATCCACAGCGTCGCGGGCGCCCTCGGCCCGGCGCACGGCATCGTCGCGACGCGCCCGTTCCGCTCGCCGCATCACACCATCTCGCAGATCGCGCTGTGCGGCGGAGGTGTAGATTCCATGATTAAGCTGGACGAGCCAGCGTATTTTTGGATTCCCACTTCGTCGAGTCGAGTTTCGCATCGATCTTGCGGTCGATGCCAGCGCTCGTCTCTCCATGGGCGTTTATCCTCTCGGCGTCACCCGCCGCGAGCTTCCGTAGATTGATCGCAGCGTTCGCGTCGCGATCGTGAACCGTGTGACATCCGTCGCAAATCCACACGGTTATGCCGAGTTCCAGTTTGTCGTTTTTCCCATTGCAGACCGAACACGTCTTCGAGCTCGGGAAGAAGCGGTTAGCGATCACCAACGTATTCCCGTACCACTCGCATTTGTAGGCGAGCTGCCGCCGGAACTCTCCGAACGCCGCGTCGTGGACGTGCTTCGCGAGATGGCTATTCCGAACCATCCCGGCCACGTTGAGGTCCTCGATCACGATGGTCCGATAGGTCGCCGTGAGCTTCGACGTCAGCTTGTGGAGGGCGTCGTTGCGTACGTTCGCGATCCGTTCGTGCAGTCTCGAGATCCTGGACTTGGCTTTCGTCCAATTCTTCGAGAACGTCTTCTTGCGAGAGAGCGACTTCGAGAGTCGCCGCATCTTGCGCTGGGAGACGATCGTCGCTCGTGGCCCTACGACTTTCCTGACGCCGTCTCCGTCGGCGATCGTCGCGAGCGTCGTTATTCCGAGATCGACGCCAACCGCGTCGTTCGTGGTTACAGGAAGTCTATGGATATCCGTTTCGACGACTACTGACGCAGAATATTTTCCGGCTTTTCGGCTAATCGTCACAACTAAGACGTTGCCTTTGAATCGCAAACTCTCGAACGCTTTAACAAATCCGAGTTTTGGGATGCGAACGGCGTATTCATCGAACTGCGAGAGGTTGCCGCCGAATGAGAACGATTCCGAGCATCGGCCTTTCTTCTTGAAGCGTGGTGGTTTCGATTTCCGCGTCGATTTCTTCTTGAGGTCTCGGAAGAATGCGTTCCATGCTCGTGCGAGCTGACCGATCGCGGATTCGGGTGCGTGCTTCGTGGTTTCGAGCATCCATGGGAATTCGTCGCGTTTGATCGCGGTGAGGCGGTTGCGCACGCTGTACTCCGACGGCTTCGCCGAGCCGGTCTGGAGATGCGCCTCGTACTGCGCGTTCCACTCGACGATGCCCCAGTTGTACGCGAAGCGGACCGTGCCGAAGGCGCGGTCGAGCCATGCCTTCTGATCGGCATTCGGATCGAGACGAATGCGGTGACTGGCGATCACGAAAATCAGTATACCATCGAACGCCAGATCGGAGAATCCAGTATCGAAATGAGGTGTGAAAAGAAGAATCAGTATCGGTAATTGATGGAATCGGTCTCGTTGTATCGTGTGCTGATGTGGGTTGATGGCGCTTGCTCAGTCTCGTTAATTCGTAGATTTTACAGGAGGCGTCTCGCCGCGGCCGGGCGAGATCTCGCTCGCGCAGCACGGCGTGCTCTTTCTCGACGAGCTGCCGGAATTCTCGCGCACCGCCCTCGAGGTACTCCGTCAACCGCTCGAGGAGGGGACGATCACGATCGCACGCGCCGCGGGTACGTTCGTCTATCCGGCGCGATTCACGCTGCTCGCATCGATGAATCCGTGCCCGTGCGGTTTTCGCGGCGTGCGTGCGAGCGATTGTCGCTGCGACGACGCGGCGGTGGCGCGATACGTCGGCAAGCTTTCCGGTCCGCTGCTCGATCGCATCGATCTCCACGTCGAGGTCGCGCGCGTCGCGTTCGACGAGATGGTCTCCGCGCGCGCCGCGGAGACGTCGGCAGCGATT
>CAZZZK010000009.1:8739-9176 GCA_964658555.1 Vulcanimicrobiota bacterium
CGCGGTCGCCGTCGAGCGCTTCGCGGCGAGCGGTTATCACGCGAACGCGATGATACCCGCGAACGAGATGGAACGCCACTGCGCCCTCGACGGTGCCGCGACCTCGCTGTTACGGATCGCCGCCGCGAAGGGGCACCTCTCCGCACGTGCGCTCGATCGCATCGTTCGCGTCGGCAGGACGATCGCCGACCTCGCCGGATCGCACGCGATCGGACCTACGCACGTCGCCGAGGCGATCGGCTACCGTTCGCTCGAGCGCGCGGGGTTCGCCGCGTGATACCCGAGCGAACGCTCGGCGGCCGCGGCTCCGTCGAGGATGGAGAGAACGGCCGACTTCGTAGAACCGGCGTTCGAAGCGCGGTGCTCGCGCGCGCCCGGCGACGACGGAAGCTCAGCGAACGTCCGTGAGGCGACCGGCGTGAACGTCCGTTACGCGA
>CAZZZK010000009.1:9186-22492 GCA_964658555.1 Vulcanimicrobiota bacterium
ACAGCACGGTGCCGGTGTCGGCGTCCGTGAGGATCGCGACCGGCGCGATCGTCTTTTGCGGGCGGACGGCGAACGCCGTGTCTCCGCCGGCGGAAACCGATCCGAACGCGGAGACGGCATCGCGACTCGCGCGAAACTCACGATAGTCCGCGGCGTGCGCGAAGCGCGAGACGACGACCGTTGCCGCGGAGCGGTCGTCGGAGAAGATCGTCGCACCGACGCACGCCGGCCACGACGCGTAGCAGCGAAGCATCTCGGACGAGACCGGCCGCGCGACGTGCTCGAACACGTATGCGTCGTGCGACGCGGGATCGACGTCGCTTCTGCCGGTCCGCGCGACGACTTCGTAGAGCGCGAAGGCGACCGATTCCGAGATGACGCGATGCTCGGCATTGCGATGATGATCGTCCCACGCAGCCGCGAGGTGCGCGAAACCGTCGTGTCCGCCGACGCCGGCGAGGACGACCACGCGGCGTCCGTTTTCTGAAGCGAGCACCACGGCGGGGCCCGCGTGAACGTTCGACGTGCGCGCCCGTTCGAGAAGCGTCTCGTACGCGGCGACGCACGCGTCGTTTCGCTCCGCCTTCACCCGCGCGATGCCGACGACGACCCAGCGGCCGAGGTCGAACGTCGCCGGCGATCCGCCGGGACGGTGATCGACGAGCGTGTGCCGCTGCCGGTCTTCATGTGGACGTGACAAGATGAACCCTCCGGAGCGATCGTACCGGAGTTGCCGCCCGCCGCGTATCCGTG
Organism: Vulcanimicrobiota bacterium; assembly: GCA_964658555.1. Lineage (GTDB taxonomy): Bacteria > Vulcanimicrobiota > Vulcanimicrobiia > Vulcanimicrobiales > Vulcanimicrobiaceae > CAZZYZ01. Next base: position 9,940 of record CAZZZK010000009.1, read on the forward strand.
CGTTTCGCGATAGACATTCGTGCGCCGTGCCCGGACGCGTTCGCTCAGACGGTCGCGAGCGCTCGTTCGGCCGTGCGTTGCTTCTCGACGGCGGCGAAATCCAGGACGATGCGGGCCGCGACGTCGCCGTGCTCGAGCCGCGCGAGGACGGCATTGATCGCGGAGAGCGGCTGCAGCTCGATATCGGCCTTGACCTTGCCTTCCGCGGCGAATCGCAGCGCTTCGGCCATGTCCTCGCGGTTGCCGACGAACGAGCCTCGAATCGTGATGCAGTTCGCCACGACGTCGAACAGCGGCACGGGGAAGTTACCGGGCGGCAGCCCGACGAGGACGCACGTCCCGAGCTTACGCGTCATGCCGACGCCCTCGTGAAACGCCGAAAGCGACGGCGCCGTGATCAGCACGCCGTGGGCGCCGCCGTCCGTTATCTTCTTCACGGCCGCCGACGCATCGCCGGACGCTGCGTTGACGGTCACGTCGGCACCGAGCCGCGTCGCTTGTGCGAGCTTCCCGTCTTCGACATCGATCGCGCAGACGTACAGCCCCATCGCTTTCGCGTACTGGATCGCGACGTGACCGAGGCCGCCCGCTCCGGAGATCGCGATCCATTGCCCCGGCTTCGCACCGGTCTGCTTGATGCCCTTATACGTCGTGACGCCGGCACAGACGATCGGCGCGGCCTCGGCCGCGCTCAGCCCCTTCGGAACGTGCGCGACGTACGCCGGATCGGCGAGCACGTATTCGGCGAAGCCGCCGTTCTTCGTATATCCGCCGAACTGCGCGTCCGGGCAGACCGTCTCCCACGCGCTCAAGCAATATTCGCAGTGCCCGCATGCGGAGTAGAGCCACGGCACGCCGACCCGGTCACCCACGGAAACGTTCGTCACGCGAGCGCCGGCCTCCACGACGAGACCGATCGCCTCGTGGCCGGGGATGAACGGCGGTGCCGGCTTGAGCGGCCATTCGCCCTTCGTCGCGTGGACGTCCGTGCCGCAGACGCCGCAGGCTTCCGTCTTTACGAGGATCTCGTCCGGACCCGGCGACGGGACCGGTACGTCCTCGAGGACGAGCGGGGCGCCGAAGCGCTCGACGACTGCGGCGTGCATGGTAGTCGGCATGGTATGGTCCCTTACGATCGAGAGTGATGCCGCGGTTACGCCGCGGCGGCCGTTCCGAGCCCGCGCACGGCCTCGATCATCTGGCCCAGCACCGCCTGCGCGTCGCCGTAGACCATGTCGCACGTCTCTTCGTAGAAGAGCGCGTTGACGATTCCGGAATATCCCTTGCCCTCGCCGCGCTTGACGACGTAGACCCGTTTCGCGCGATCGGCATCGAGGATCGGCATGCCGTAGATCGGCGACGTCTTCTCCGTCCGCGCGGCGGGGTTGACGACGTCGTTCGCGCCGATCACGAGCGCGACGTCGGTCGTCGCGAACTCGGGATTGATGTCGGCGAGTTGGAAGATCATGTCGTACGGGACGCCCGCTTCCGCGAGCAGGACGTCCATCTGACCGGGCATGCGGCCCGCGACCGGATGGATCGCGAACTTGACGCTCACGCCCGCGGCGACGAGCATCTTCACGAAATCGTACAGCTTCTGCTGCCCTTGCGAGACCGCGAGGCCGTAGCCGGGCACGATGATGACGCTCTTGGCGTACCGCATGTAGATCGCCGCGTCGGCCGCTTGAACGGGCTTGAGCGTTCCGGCGATCGCGCCTTGCTTTTCCTTGACCGCGGGGCCGAACCGCTTGAAGAGCACCGCGACGATCGAGCGATTCATCGCTTTCGCCATCAGGAGCGTGAGCGAGGTGCCCGCGGCGCCGACGACCATGCCCGCGATCATGAGCGCGGGATTCTGCAGCACGAACCCTTCGAGGCCGACCGCGAGGCCGGTGAACGCGTTGTAGATCGAGATGACCACGGGCATATCGGCGCCGCCGATCGGCAGCGTCATCGAGATCCCGAACGCGAGTGCGAGCCCAAAGAACACGCAGATCATCTCCCACACGGGTAACGGCGGCGCGAACGAACCGAGCGTCGCGGCCGCGATCGCGCCGCCGACCACGAAGATGGCCGCCATCAGCACCGCGTTGAACGCTTGCTGGCCGCGAATCTGGAACGGTTTCTCGATCCGTTCGTCGAGTTTCGCCCACGCGACGAGCGAGCCCGAGAGCGAGATCGATCCGATCGCGGCGCCGAGCAGCGTGACGCCGAGCGCCGTGTCGCCGCTCGTCTTCCCGCCGAAGAGTTCGATCGCCGCGATTGCCGCCGCGGCGCCGCCGCCCATACCGTTATAGATCGCGACCATCTGCGGCATCGCCGTCATCGCGACGGTCCGGCCTTTCCACCACGCGAAGCCGCCGCCGGCGGCGAGCGCGATCACGGCGAGGACGAGATTGACGGCGACGTGCGGCCGGGCCGCGATGTCGACGTGGAACGCATAGAGGAAGCTCGCGATCACCGCCGCGAGCATCCCGACGCCCGCCGACCGGATGCCGCCGGCGGCCGTCGCGGGCGAAGACATCTGCCGCAGCCCGTACATGAAGAGCAGCGCCGCGATGAAACCGGTCGCGGCGATCGACACCTCCGCGCCGCTCGAGAGCGACGACATCGCCTACCGCGCCTTCGCGCGGCGGTGCGCCGCGCGTTTGCGGTGCCGCGGCGCGACGTCGCTCGTGCGAAACATCGCGAGCATACGGTCCGTGACGGCGTAGCCGCCCGCCGCATTCCCGGCACCGAGCAAGACCGCCGCGAAGCCGATCGCCTGTTCCAGCACGGTCGTCGCGTTCAGAAGCGCGAACATCCCGCCGACGACCACGACGCCGTGGACGAAGTTCGAACCCGACATGAGCGGCGTATGCAAGATCGCCGGAACGTTGCCGATGATGACCCAGCCGGCGAACGCCGCGAGCATGAAGATGTAGAGACCGGCGAAGCCGTTCACGCTCATTTGCGTTATCATGTTCGTCGTCCGATCATGCCGCGCTCGCGGCGACGGGCGTGCGGGCCGGCGCGGCCGCATCCACCGAGATCTCGCCCCCACGCGTGAGGACCGTCTTCGAGAGAACGTCGTCCGTCCAATCGATCGTGATGATATTGTCCTTGAGCATCAACGCGAGCAGATTGAACTGATTGTGCGCGTAGAGCGTGCTCGCATCGTCGCCGAGCGACGATGCGACGCCGAGCGGTGCGACGATCGTGACGTTGCCGATGCGAATCGTCTCGCCCGGTCGCGTGTCTTCGCAATTCCCACCGCCTTCGGCCGAGAGATCGACGATGACCGAACCCGCCTTCATGCCGGCGACCTGCGCTTTGCTGATGAGCTTCGGCGACGCTTTCCCGGGGATCGCCGCGGTCGTGACGATGAGATCGGATCGCGCGATGTGCGCGGTCAGCACGCTCGCGACGGTCGCGTTCTCTTCGGGCGTGAGCGCGCGGGCGTAGCCGCCTTTTCCGCGTGCGTCGATGCCGGTATCGACGAAGGTCGCCCCGAGCGAGAGCGCCTGTTCCCGCGTCTCCGGGCGCACGTCGTACCCTTCGACCATGCCGCCGAGCCGCTGCGCGGTCGCGACCGCCTCGAGGCCGGCGACGCCGAGACCCATCACGAGGACCTTGCCCGGGCCGATCGTGGCCGCCGCCGTGGTGATCTTCGGAAGCACGCGGTTCATGTGCGTCGTCCCGAGCTGCACCGCGTAGTAGCCCGCGAGGGCGGATTGGCTCGAGAGCGCATCCATCGCTTGCGCGCGCGAGATCCGCGGCAGACGCTCCATCGCGAAACACGTGATCTTTCTCGCGAGCAGATGTTCGACGACCTCGGGTTCGTTCGCGGCGTAGACGAACGAGATCAGGATCGCGTCTTCGGCCATCGCGTCGATGACGTCGAGGGCGGGCGGCTGCACGCAGAGGACGACGTCCGCCTGCCGCACGAGCTCGCGGGGATCGTCGATAAATGCGACGCCCGGGAACGCGCCGTCGGGCAGGTCGACGGCATCGCCCGCGCCCGTCTGCATGTGCAGCCGGGCGCCGAGCTTGACGAGTCGTTGCGCGACGTTCGGGACGAGCGCGACGCGCCGCTCGTGCGGGCGCGTCTCTTTGAGAATCGCGACGTTGACGAACATCGACACCTCAGCTACGAACGATCATGATGCGGCGAGCACGAGGGTCTTCGCGGGCGTGTCGATCGTCGGCGGCGCCTCGATCGCGCCGAAGCGCACGAGCTTCTTATTGACGAATTCCTGGATGCCCATGTTGCCGAGCTCGCGACCGTATCCCGAGTCCTTGATGCCGCCGAAGGGAAGCTCCGCATCGGACCACGAGATGTTGTTGACGAACATCATCCCCGTCTCGACGCGGCTCGCCACGCGCTGACCGCGTGCCTCGTCCTTCGTGAAGACCGAGCCGCCGAGTCCGAAATCGGAATCGTTCGCGAGCGCGATCGCCGCGTCTTCATCTCTCACGCGGAAGAAGAGTGCGACCGGTCCGAAGAACTCTTGCCGAAACGCCGGATTTTCCGGTGCGACGTCCGTGAGGATCGTCGGTGCCATGTAGGAACCGGGGCGGTCGATGCGTTTGCCGCCGAGCACGAGCTTCGCGCCGTGCGCCACCGCAGCGTCGACCTGCTTCACGAGATCGAGCAGCGCCCGTTCGCTCGACATCGGTCCGAGGAGCGTCGCCTCGTTCAGCGGATCGCCCGGCTCGAGCGCTTCGAGCCCGGCGCGGAACCTCGCGAGAAACGCGTCGGCGATGCTCTCGACGACGATGAAGCGTTTCGAGGCGCAGCACGTCTGGCCGGTGTTGTACATGCGGCCCCAGATCGCCCACGGAATCGTGAGGTCGAGATCGGCATCTTCGAGTGCGATGAACGCATCGCTCCCGCCGAGTTCCATCGACGAGACCTTGATGTTGCGGCCGGCGCGCGCGGCCACGTTCTGACCGGCCGGCACGCTGCCCGTCAGCGCGATGCCCTTGATGCGGAGATCGTCGATCACGCGATCGGACTGCTCGTGCGAGATCAAGAGATTCGTATACACGCCTTCGGGTGCGCCGGCATCGCGAAACAGCTGCTCGAAGGCGATCGCACACTGCGGCACGTTGCTCGAGTGCTTGACCACGAGCACGTTGCCCGCCATGAGATGCGGACCGGCGACGCGGGCGAGCTGATAGTACGGAAAATTCCACGGCTCGATCGCGAACACGACGCCGATCGGGCTGCTCTCCATATGCGCTTTGCCGATCGCCGGATGGAGTTCGACCGGGGCGAGAAAGCGTTCGGCGTTTCTCGCGTAGTACGCGAGGATCTGCGAACTGAATTCGGTCTCCCCGCGCGCCTCGCCGATGCGTTTTCCCATATCGATCGTAATCAGCCGCGCGTATGCGTCGGCTCGTTCGTGGAGCAACGCGGCGGCTCTCGCGATGACGGCGGAGCGCTGCTCGTACGACGTGCGTCGCCACGTCTCGTACGCGGCCTGCGCGGTGGCGAGCTTCCGCTCGAGTTCGGCATCGCCGAGCTCGGGAAACGTCTGTACGGTCTTACCGTTCGCCGGATTTACGGTTGCATAGGCCACGATGGTACGTCTGCTTTCACGCGCGTCGACGCGCAGGAAGGGCCGCCGGCACGGGCGCCGCGACCGCCCGAGGGCGGATTAAAGAGAATGAATCGCTCGCATCGTCAGGCGATCGTCGGGGCCGCCCCACGATCGTCGGGATCTCGCGCGGACGAGAGTAATGCGATCTCCGAGATCGAGCAGGCCGGACATCCGCAGATGCCCGGTCCCCGCGCTCGCCCGTGCCGCCGAATCTTACCGACGAACGCCGGATTGCGGCGTTCGAACGTTCGGCCGGGAAGACCGGCCCAACGTCGTTCTCGGACGATCGCCTCGTGCTAGATGTACCACGACTCGTAGTTGGGATAGTGGTAATTGTTATCCCAGTAGCGCGAGCGGCCGTAGTACCCGTAGTACGGACCCCAGTAGCTCGGCTCGAAGACCGTCTCGAGTTTCGGATCGTACGCGGGAGAATTCTTGATGCGAGCCGCGGTCTCGTTCACGTGAACGACTTTCTCATCCACCTTCGTGACCGCGGTTACCGGCAGTAAGAAATGCTGATCTCCGACGCCGAGAAAACCTCCGCCCGCGATCCCGATCATCTGCACCTTACGCTCGGCCGCGTCGATGAAGAGCATCCGAACGTGACCCACCGGTTTTCCGTCCTGATCGATCACGCTACGGCCCCGAATGTCTTGGCGCAGGTCCGCGAGGACGAGATCGGTGTCTCCCAACTTATGAAGCGGTGCGTTGGTTACGATGTTGGTTTGCTGCATACGGTACTCCCGACGATCGATGTGTGGCGGCCGGCGTCACTCGGTGCAGCGCGATCGTAGCGCGTTCTCGCGGACCGAGGTATCGTTGAGAACATGGATTGCGCCGCGGCGTCATGACGCGTTTCGTCCCCTCGATCTCACGCATACGACCGGCCGGTCGATCGTACGAGAGGCACCACGGGTTCCCGCGACGCGGCGTACGGCCTCGCAACTCGATCCGATCGACGCGCTGCGATTCGAGTAGCCCGACGACGGATCCAGGCGCTTCGCAGCTGCTCGATGCGCACGCTTAGAAGCGGCTCGACCACGCCTTCACGATGGCGGCGGTACCGACCGGGGTCGTCGTCAGACCGGTATGCCCGACGCCGGGCACGATATCGACGCGAATGTCCGGCTTCCCCGCGGCCAATGCAGCTTCGAGCTCGCTGCTGAGAAACGTCTCGTCGTTCGCGCCGCCCATCGCCATCACCGGGCGCGACGTGCGGCGCAGATCGCCGACATAGTCGTCATCGGGCTCGAAGTTCGTCAGGAGCCGATACGAATAGGTCGCCGTGAGATGCTGCGGATTGCCGGCCGGCAACGCGAACGCGATGACGGGCAAGCCGTTCACCGTCGTGATGCCCAGCCGATTCACGAGTGAGAGCGCCGCGATACGCGGAACCGCGACCGACGTCCAGCCGCCCGACCCCGTCCCCGGACGTGCGTTCGGCGCGTCGTAGCGCAAGAACGGCGCGAGCAAGATGTATCGGCTGAAGCGCGACCCGAGACGGCCTCCCGCGATCCGCAGCGCGAATCCGCCTCCGGACGAGAAACCGATGAGCGTCGTCTCTTCGCGACGACTGCGACGATCGTGCACGCTCGTCAGCAAGTCGTCCAGGTCGTCTTCCAGCTGACCGATGTATGCGATGTCGCCGTGCGGACCGGATTGCCCGTGACCGCGGATGTCCGGCACGATCACGGTCGCTCCCGCCGAGACCAGCGCCTTCGCGACGTCGTTCATGTCGCTGCCGGAGCCGGCCGAGCCGTGAATGAGGACCGCCGTGCGCTCCGGTCCGCCGGCATAGAGCCGATACGCGAGGACGGCTCCGTCGCGGGCCGTGAAGCGGCGTACCGCCGGGAGACCGGCGAGATCCGCAGCTCGCAGCGGACCGCTTACGGTCGGTGCGGGCGGCGGCGTTTTCGGAACGTCGAAGACGATCGTGCCGACGACCGTCGCGATCGTCATGAGCGCGAGACCGCTCACGATCCCAACCGAATATCGCAACCGCCTTCCGATCGGCCGTCCCGTCGAACGCTCGCCGGAGCCGGCCCGGCCGAGTGTATCATATCCGCGGCATCGACCGCGCTGCGGCGAGGGCGGTTCTGCGTTTTTGCGATTTCGAGCGACGGCTACGTCGAGCGACGTCTCGCATGTCGCGTCCGACGTCGCGATAGGAAGCGATTCGTCTTCGTTTCTTGCGAACGCCGTACGTCGAAGACGGACGGGTACGGACGCAGGCACTCGGTCGTCGCGAACGATTCGTGGCATCTCTCACATACCTGCTCGCGTATGCAGATCGCCGTATACCCATTACCATCGGCTCAGACACGCTGAGCTCGCGTACGGAGCGAGTCGTCGAGGATCGGAGTCGTGCGTGCACCACGAACGTTGCGATGTATGCGCTCATGAAGAGCTGCTGCACGACGTGCGCGACTGCGTCGCCGCGGTGGACCGCCTTCGGCGAGCTCGATGATTTTGACGGCACGAGTATCCGGTGCGAGCATCGTGTCCGTTGTCGGAGATCTCGATCGTTTCGATCAGGCCGCGTTTCGCGTCGTTTTCGTCATGGCGACGTCACCGAAGCTGATCGTCGACCTGACGCGGTGCCGGTACATCGATTCGGCCGGCTTGACGGTGCTCGTCGAGCAACGCAGATCCGGGCGGCCGCTCGTTCTGGTCATGGCGCCCGGCGCGAAGGTTCGGAAGCTCTTCGCGATCACCGGGCTCGCACGGCTCTTTCGAATCGTCTCGTACCTCGACGACGCCTTTGCGGCCGCCGACTGATCGCGCCCGCCACGGCAGGCGGCTTCGGATTCGGGCGGTGTCTCGGCCGGCCCGGAGCCCGCCGATCGTTCCGCAGTGGAACCGCCGGAGGACGGGCACGTTCGAACGGCATGATGAAGAGCCGCGCCGTCGTCCTGAGCGTCCTGATCGCCTTCGCCGCCGCGGTCGCGGACGCCGGAGCTCAAGATCTATCGCTCCCCGAGCCCGTCGGCATGACCGGCGATCCGGCCGCCGCATTCGTGCTCGACGGCAACGCCGCGTTTCTGCACGGCCGCCTCGCGACCGCGAAGCGCGACTACGAGCTCGCGCTCGTGCACAAACGCGACTTCGCGGTCGCGCGCTTCAACCTCGGGCTCGTCGAAGTTCACGACGGGCATCGTACGCTCGGCCTCGACGACATGTCGCGCGGCATCGCGCTCGCGCGACGCCACGGGATGAGCTCCGCCTACGTCGCGCGCCTGATCGCCTTGCGCTCGGCATTTTCGGCCGAGCACGACACCGCCGCGTCCGTCTAACGCCGGACGGTAGCCGCATGCGGCGTGCGGTGCGACGCTCGCCTTACGGCGGCGTGAAACCGATCACGTGAACGACGGCGTCGTTTGCGAACGCAGCCGCCTTCGCATCGATCTCGTCGAGCTGACGCAGCGCGTTCGAACACGGATAGCCGAATTTCGCGCGCACGCGCTCGGAGGCGATCGTCAGCGCCTCGCGGCTGCGTGCGAGGAAATCGACGACCGCATACCGTTCGCCGACCGTGAGATAGTCGCGAACGACGAGCGACGGCGAATAGCACCGCATCACCGATTCATCGGGCCAGCGTACCGTGAACTGCATCTCGGGCATCGACGTACTCCTCGTAGCGCCGGACGTGGCCGCGCGCCGATGCGGCCCAACTGTAGCGTTCGACGAGCGCGCGCGCGGCGACCGCGCGCTGAGGCGAGCCGTCCGCAAGGATCGCTTCGCGCATCCCGGCGGCGATCTGCCGCGGATCGTTCGGATCGACGAGCACCGCTTCTCGCTGCGTGACATACTCGGTGAACGGCGGGATCGCCGATGTGACGACGGGTACGCCGCACGCGAGCGCCTCGAGGACGACGAGACCGAACCCCTCGACGAGCGACGGGAACACGAGCGCATCCGCCGCACCGATGAGACCCGGCATCGCGTCATCGGAGACGACGCCGAGTTCGACGATCGCGGGCTCGCTCGGCGATCGAGCGTCAACGTCACGCCGCTCGAAGCCGAGACCGAGCGCGGCGCGGCGCGCATCGAACGCGGCGCGATACGCGCTATGATCGAACACGCTCGATCCGCCCGCGATCGCGAGGCGCGCGGTCGGGTGCGTCGCGCGTACGAGCGCGAACGCTTCGAGGATCGCGAGCGTATTTTTGCGCGCTTCGATACCCCCGATCGCGAGAAAAACGGGTCCGTCGGAGAGACCGAAATCGTGCCGCGCGCGTGCGCGCTCGTCGTGCGACGGCGACCGAAATCGCTCGGCATCGACCCCGTTACGAACGCGCGACGCGGCGACGCCGAACCGTTCGCGCACGGTCCGTTGCCAGAGATCGCTCACCGTGAGAACCGACGCTGCTGCGGTGATCGAACGCTCTTGCAGCCGCGCGAGCCGCGGGTTCGCGAAATCGTCGGCGTGATGGACCGTGCGCACGAAGCCGGCGATGCGGCCGCGTTCGACGAGCGTCGCGAGGGCGTTGCCGCTTATGCCGTCGTGCGCGTGATAGATGTCGTACGGCTCGCCGGGCATGTCGAGCGCGTCGACATACCCGGCGATGCGCCGTACGACGAACGCGTGAAGGTCGTCGCGATCGCGTGCGTTCGCACCCTGCCCACCCCGATGCACCTCCGCAGCGACGGCGATCGCCCGCGATGGACAGCGTGGTTTCCGAAAAAATCCCGCGCCCGAGTCGTCGAGGCCGTGAAGCACGACGTCGTGCCCGAGATCGTGAAGCGCGCCGCCGAGTTCGATCGTGTGCGCGACGCCGCCGCGTGCCTGCGTCGAATATGTGAAGAGCGCGATTCGCAGCGGCCGGTCAGCAGGCGGCACGCACGTTCGCTCCCGTGAACGGCGCGGAATCGAGATCCCAAAAGACTTCGCGTTCGCCGTCGCGTTCGATCGTGAGCCGCGCACCCGCATCGAACGTCCCGATCGGCGCGCACGCGATATCGCGAACCCGAAAGCGCTCGCAGACCGCGGCGGCATGTTCGGGATCGACCGCGAGGACGTATCCGAAGCTCGGAAACGTTTCGAGCCACCGCTCGAGCGCGACGCGCGGCGGCCTCGGGATCGCATCCAGCCGCACGCCGGCGCCGACGTGCGAACATTCGAGCAGCATCAGCAGCGTTCCGAGAATGCCGCCCATGCTGATGTCCTTGCACGCGTGCGCGAGCCCCGCTTCCGCAAGCGACGGCAAGATCTCCATATCGCCGCGCAGGCGCTCGTGCGGCGCGCTCGTGCTGCAATTCCAATACGGGTAGTCGCCGAAGAAATCACCGCGCAGATCGATCGCGGCGAGCAGCACGTCCCCGGGCCGCGCATCGAAGCTCGTGAGCAGGCGCTTCGCGCGCCCGAGCACCGCGACGGCGAGGCGATCGCCTTCGCTGCGGACGTTCGTGTGGCCGCCGACGATCGGAACGCCATACGCGTGCGCCGCATCGCGCATCCCGCCGAAGATCGCCTCCGCGCGGCCCGGCCCCGCGCTCCAAAGCGCATCGACGACGGCGATCGCGCGGCCGCCCATCGCGTTCACGTCGCTGAGATTCACCATCACGCCGCAGTAGCCGGCGAACCAGGGCTCGGCGCGCACGAACGCTTCGAGCAGCCCCTCGATCGCGAAGAGCAGAAAACCGTCGCCGTCCGGGATCGCCGCGGTGTCGTCTCCGATTCGGACGTGGACGTCGACGCCGCCGGAACGTCCGATCGCGGCCGTCCCGCCGCCGAGACCAGCGTATGCGGCCGCGATATCGCGCTTATGCGCCATCCCGCCCGTGGCGCGGAGGCGTTCGGCGAGCGCCGCCAGGGTCACGACGCGCGGCGCGTCGAGAGGTAATCGATGCTCGCGTGGTCGGCGAGCGGTTCGTAGGCGGCGAGATCGGCGCGCATGACCGTGTGCGGATGCCCGTGGAGCGCGATGTCCTCGAGCGCGTCCCACGCAAGCCGGCGGAAGAACGGAACGTTCGCACGCTGCACGGTGGCGAGAAATTCCCGCGCTCCCCGGGCCACGGCCGTGCTCACGGCGCGATAGACGAGGCCGCTGCCGATCCCGTGTACGCCGCGATACTCACGATGGATCGCGAGGCGCGAACCGGCCCAGCATCCGGGCGCCGCCTCGACGATGCGAACGGTGCCGACGACACGATACGACATGCCCATGATGTAATCGACGGCGACGATCGCCTCGGCCGCGTCGTCGATCGCATCCCGATCGTCGGCCTCGAAGATGCGCTGTTCCGCGCAAAAGACGTCGCGACGAAGCCGATGATACGCGCGCCGCTCCCACGGCTCGCTCACCGCCTTGATCCCGAACGGCGGCGGCACGAACGGCCCGTCGGCTGGAAACACCCCATCATCGTTACGCATGAAGCACCCGTTCACGCTCGACTCTTGGCTAGTCGCTCCGGCCCTCGGCGTACCACCGGCGCGCAACGTGCGCGGGTGCCGGATGCGACCGAATCCGAGTTGCCGACGCCGTTCCTCAAGAAAGCCGCTTCAACGGCCGCTCGGCAGCGGTTTGCCGCGCGAACCGGCCTTGATCCGTAGACGGCGACCGGACATCAGACGGCGACCAGACATCACTTCACGTCGTGCTTAAGACTTCGCACCAGAAAATCGAGCCGGCAGGGTTCTCCGGCCGAGCGCGTCTCGAGCACCGTAATGTGACGAGCCTTGCGCTGCGCAACAAATACGACACGCGGATGGCATACTGGCCGTCCCATTTTCTTATGATCACATTCTAGGGATTCTCGGAGGAACGCTCCTTACGATCTCCTTACAAAGCGTGACGTGCGACACACTTTCAAGAGCCGTGCGCGCTTTACGTTATGACGGATCTCACAAAGGAGACCTAGTGATCGCCTTATTCGCAGCACTGCTGCATCTATTCAGCTTCACCCACGGCGCCGAACCCGCGAAGAGCCAAGGCGGCGTGATCTTCAAGAGCCAGGGCGGCGTCATT
>CAZZZK010000010.1:0-22333 GCA_964658555.1 Vulcanimicrobiota bacterium
GTCGTGAAAGAGAAGCTCGCGACCGCGTTCAACGCGATGCTCGCGGCCGTCGTCGGCGCGACGCTCGGGATCGGGCCGGCCTTCATCGTCCTCGTCGCCGCGTGTCTCTTCGCGGCGGCCTATTCGAAGCTGCGCAAACGCACGCTCGCCGCGCGCGGCTTCGCGACGTACATCGCGAGCTTCGCACTCGCGGCGATGTTCCTGAGCGTCCTCTCGGGCTGAAGCCGCGACGCGGCGCTCGCGCCTGCCGCGCAGGCCGCCGCGAGCGCGACCCCGATTCCGTTCTGCATCTGCTTCGACGTTCGATCGCCGAGCGAGCCGCACGAGATCCGTCCCGCCGAATCGAAGAACGAACGCGAGGGATAATAGCGTAACCTGGGCGCGAGAAAAGCCGATCGCGTGCCGTCGAGCGCGATCGTATACGTGAGCCCGTGACGATCGCGAAATCGGCGAACCGGTTCCGGCCGCTCCTCGACGTCGATGCCGACGACGTGGATGCGGCCCGCATACGCCGCCGCCCGCGAACGAGCGCCTTCGGGACCGGCGGCCGTACGTCTATCCGTTATCCGTGCGAGCGCCAAGACGCGGTCACGCGATCAGCGAGCGGCGAGCTTCGCATTCTCCGTCGGGCGCGTGCGCTGCCAGACGCGGAAGTGCGCGTCGCGATAGATGGAACGCCAGCCGGTGCCGAGCGCGAGCAGGCCTTCGAGCGGCGACGTCCGTCCGACGAGCACGACGTCGACGCCGCGCCGGTCGAGCACGTGCCGCCAGCCCGGCCGGCCGCGTTCGAGCGTCCCGAAATCGTTCCAGACCGCGACCGGATACGGGTCCGCTCGGCCGTCGATGAACACGCGGGCGCGGCTCGAGACGAGCAACTGGCCGCACCACGCGAAGTCCGCGCAGAACACGTGCGGTTCGCCCGGCAGCGACGCGATCGCGCCGAGCGCGGCGCGCGGCCACTCGGCTCCGGCCGTGCGATCGGCGAGCGCCATGCGCGCGCTCGCGATCCCGATACCGAGCGCGAGCGCGAGCGCGACGAGCGGATCGGCGATGCGGGCGAACGCCGGCGGCCGCACGTTCGCCGCGCGTTCGCGAAACCACGCGATCCCGTTCGAGAGCGCGACGGCTGCAAACGGCGCGGTCGCGAGCGCGAAGATCGCGATGTTTCGCGCGGCCGCGAACATCAGCCACGCGAGCGTGACGAAGAGCAGCCGATCGCGCCACTTCGTCGCGCCTTGCATTCCGAACACGACGATGCACAAGATCAACGGCAACGCACCGAAGGCGAACGATGCGTTCGCGACGCTCGTATGCTGCCATTCGGTGATAAAATCCTTAATCGGACTGCGAAAGAGCGAGATCGCGTAGAGCGGCAACCCAACGCCGAGCGGGCTCGCGCAGGTCGCGAGCGCGCAGCCGAACGTGATCGTCGCGAACCGCCGCGTCGCGCGGCACAAGCCTCGCTCGAGCAGCGATCCGGCCGTCGCGATCGCCGCGATCGCCGGCGCGAGCAGCACGCTCGCGTGGACGTTCGCCCAGACCGCGACGATCGCGATCGCGCCGTAGGCGAGCGGACCGTCGACGTCGAGCGCCAGTAAGAAGAACGCGAAGAGCGGCCACGCGACGTCTTGGACGCGTACGCCGAACGAGTTGACGAGCGCGACGCCGACGCACGCCGTCGTGAATGCGAGCGCGACGGGATGCGCGCCGCGGCGATGACCGCGATACGCGGCGAGCGCGAGCGCCGCCGTCGCGCAGAGGCCGCAGGCGGCGGTGAAAAACGGCCAGCTCGCACCGCGCGAGACGTACGCGGCGATTGAGAAGAGCCACTCCTGCGGAACCCAGGCGGCACCCGCCGACGTGAACGTTTCCGGACCGAGCGCGCGCGGCAGCGCGTGCGCGCGCAAGATCGCGCGCCCGAGCCAGCGCTGCCAATAGAGATCGCCGTCGCCCGGCGGCGAGAACATCGCCGTCGCGACGAATCGGCCGGCGAAGACCGCTACGATCATCCACGCGTATCTCAAACGACGGCTTCTCCAACGAACGGCGAGGTCGTAAAATGCGAAGGCCGGACCCGCACGTTACGTGCGAGCCCGGACCGCTGGTTCGGGTAGCGATGGCGCAACGCGCTCGACTCCGGAGAGTCGAACCGCGTTGCCCGTCGTCGCGATTAGGTGTTGAGGTTGCCCGCGGCGTTGCTGAGAGCGTTCGAGGCTTTGCCGCCGAGGAGGCGGAGCGCCGCGATCGCGACGATCGAAACGAGAGCGATGATGAGAGCGTACTCGACGAGGCCCTGGCCGGCGTCGTCGCGGAGCATCGAAACGAAGTTCTTCACGAGTGACCTTTCCGAAGTTGGAAGTAAGATGACGTAAGAAAGAGCCTAGCGACATAAGTAGCCGGTCAGGCCGAGCGTCGGAGCCGTTCGTCACTGACGAGCCGTACCGCAACACCAATATGTTCGGGACCACGGGCGGCTCGAATTAGCGATTCTCGGCCGATTTACGCCGTGTGACCGGGAGCACGCAATGCACGTCCGCCGTGCGTCAAGTTTGGATGGAGCCGGTCCGAAACAACAGAGAGTCACCTCTTTGGGAAAGGCCCATGACGCTAGCAATAGACGTGCTTCTCATCGCCGCGTGCGCCGCCGTCGTTACCGATCTGCGCTCGCGGAAGATCCCGAACGCACTCTCGATCGCGGTCGCGCTCTTCGCCCTCGGGCTCGCGGCGGCACACGGCGCGATCGCGTTCCTCGTCTGTTTCGCGACGATCGTCGGCGTTCTCATCGCAGGCACGTTCGCGTTCTCGAGCGGTTGGCTCGGCGGCGGCGACGTGAAATTCATGGCCGCCGTCGCGGGCGCACTCGGCCCCGCGCAGACGATCGACTTCCTCATCTATACGTCGCTCGCGGGCGGGGCGATCGCGGTCGCACTCTCGGCCGCGACGGGCCGGCTGCCGGCGACGTTCCGGTCGGTCGGCAATCTGCTGCGTCCGCTCGCGATCGAAGGCACGGTCGCGATCGCGCCCGCCCGACCGATCGTCATGCCCTACGCTCTCGCGATCGCGGGCGGCGTCACCATGGTCGCACTCTCCCATAGCATCGCACCCTTTCTGAGGCTACCGCTTTGAACAGTCGCCGGATCACCCTCATCGTCGCCGTCGTCCTCGCGCTCGTCACGGGCGTCCTGACGCTGCGCTTCCTCTCGTCGGTCAATACGAAGAGCCAGCAGACCGCCGTCGTGATGGGTCCGCTCATCGTCGCGAGCGTCGATATCCCCGCCCGTACGAAGATCAAAGCGCAGATGCTCACGAAGGTGATGCGGCCCGCGGCCTCGATCGAGCCGGGCTCGATCGTCGACGCGAAAGACGTCGAAGGCGATATCGCACTCGCGACGATCCCCGCGCAGACGCCGCTCTCGCAGAGTAAGGTCGGAATTCCGGCGGCGATCGGCGTGACGGGGCAGCTGATGCCCGGCCAGCGCGCGGTCAGCATTCCCGTCGATATGGTCAAATCGGTCTCGGCGCTCGTCGCGCCGGGCGATCACGTCGACGTGCTCGCATCGAAAGACGGCGCCGACGGCGGCGGCAAACAGCCGCGCACGAAGGCGATCATCCGCGGTGCCGTGGTCCTCGCGGTGAACTCGACGATTCAGGCGGCCGCGAACGCGAGCCCGCCGCCCGCCGGCAGCGCCCCGCCCGACAACAGCGCGCCGACGACGGTCACGCTCGCGGTAACCCCCGCGCAGGCCGATCTGCTCACCGTCGCCGACCTCAACTCGACGCTGCGCCTCGCGCTGCGCTCGCCCGACGAAGCGCCGAAATCGCTGCCGCCCGAGCAGATGGACTTCGACACGGCGGCCGCACCCGCCGCGCCCGCGCAAGCGCAACCCGCCGCATCCTCGGCGCCCGCCTCGCATCCGGCCCCGGCCGGCACGCCCGGCGTGGTCGTCATCGAAGGCGATCAAATCGTGAACGGAGCGAAATGAGCGCGACGTTCCTCATTCTCGGCGCTAAGGGCGGCGTCGGCGCGACGACCGTCGCCGTCGATCTCGCCCGCGCGGCGGCGCACGGCGGTGCGGCGTGCACCATCGTCGACGCCGATCTTTCGGGCCGCCGCACGATGGCGACGCTGATGGGCGCGATGAACGAGCTCGATTCGCAGCGCAGCCACGCGATCTACGCGATCGCGCGGATCGCGAACGTCACGATGATCGAACTCCTCGACCGGTACGACAACATCTTCGCACTACGCGCGAGCGAGCTCGAGCCCGTCGCCCAGAAACTCGGCCGCGCCGACGGCATCAACTTCGTCGACGCGCCGCGCCCCTTCGACGAACAAGTCCGGCCCTTCGCGCAGATCGCGACGCACGTCGTCGTCGTCGTCGAGCCGAACACGCTCGGCGCGTCCTCGGCGCAGCGTCTCATCGGCGATCTCCATCGTTTCGGCGTGCCGTCGAAACAGATCTCCGTCATCGTCAACCTGCGTTCGGGCCGCTCCGAGATCAGTGCGCGCGAGATCGAGAAGACGATCGGCGCGACCGTCATCGGCGAGCTTCCCAAGAACGGCGACAGGGCGTTTCTGCGCGCTATCGACGCGCTCGTTCGCAAGCTCGTCGACATGCCGCAAGAAGCGCCGCTCGAAGCGCTGCCGAATTCGATCTTCGGCCGCAAGACCGTCGCCGCCGACGTGCCGACCGGGCCGCCCGGCCAAATCGCGCCCGTCGCGAAGAAAGAAGATCGCCCGCAAGACGATCCCGAGTATCGTCGCAAGATGGAGCGCCGCTCGAAGCTCAAGCTCGAGATCAGCAGCGAGGTCGGCCAGCGCGTCGATATCGTCGCGGCGAGCCGTGCGCACACCGACGGTCAGAAGTATTCCGAGCTTCGCGAGCAGATCAATACGGTGATCACGCAGCTGCTCGCCGATCGCAACGAACTCACGATGCAGGACCGCGCGGAACTGCAGCAAGAGATCATCGACGAACAGCTCGGCCTCGGCCCGCTCGAGGACCTCATGCGCGACGAAAAAGTCTCGGAAATCATGGTCAACGGCCCGAAGGTCATCTACGTCGAAAAGGCTGGCCGTCTGACGCTCTCCGAGCGCACGTTCAAAGACGAACGCCACCTGCGGACGGTCATCGAGCGCATCGTCGCGCCGCTCGGCCGCCGCATCGACGAATCCTCGCCGATGGTCGACGCGCGCCTCGCCGACGGCTCGCGCGTCAACGCGATCATCGAACCGCTCGCGCTCGACGGCTCGAGCATCACGATCCGCCGTTTCAGCAAGAAGCGGCTCACGATCTGGGATCTCGTCAAATTCGGTTCGATCCCCGAGAGCGCCGTCGGCCTGCTCAAAGCGATGGTCGAGGCCAAACTCAACATCGTCGTCAGCGGCGGTACGGGTTCGGGCAAGACGACGGCACTGAACATTCTCTCGAATTTCATCCCCGAAGGCGATCGCATCCTCACGATCGAGGACGCAGCCGAACTCTCGCTCTCGCAGGATCACGTCGTGCGGCTCGAATCGCGCGCGCCGAACATCGAGGGCAAGGGCGCGGTCACGATCCGCGATCTCGTCAAGAATTCGCTGCGCATGCGCCCCGATCGCATCGTCATCGGCGAGTGCCGTTCGGGCGAAGCGCTCGACATGCTCCAAGCGATGAATACGGGTCACGACGGCTCGCTCACGACGCTGCACGCGAATACCCCGCGCGACGCGCTCTCGCGCCTCGAAACGCTCGTGCTCATGGCGGGCTACGACCTACCGATCCGCGCGATCCGCGAACAGATCGCGAGCGCGGTCGACGCGGTCGTCCAGATCGAACGCTTGCGCGACGGGTCGCGCAAGTTCACGAGCATCACGGAGATCGTCGGTATGGAAGGCGACATCGTGACGATGCAGGAGCTCATCCGCTATCAGCAAGAGGGCATCGACGACGAGGGCAAGGTGCTCGGGCACTTCGAGTTCACGGGCGTCCAGCCGCATCACGCCCATAAATTCGAAGAGACGGGCGTCGAATTCGACATCAACGAGCTCTCCGCGCTCATGCCGGCACGCGCAGCGTGGTGATCTCCAGCCCGTACGCGATCGGCTTCAGCGCGCTCAGCGTGATCGCGCTGCTCGCGTATTCCCTGGGCTTCGACGTCCGCCATTACATCTCGCGCTACGCGAGCATCTTCACGAAGCTGCTCGAGCGCGCAGATCTGCGGACGAAGCCCGAAGACTACATGCTGATGCTGATGGGCATCGGCGTCGCACTGTGGGCGTTCGTCCTCTTCACGTACAAGCCGCCGATCCCGGTAACGCTCGCGCTCTTTCCGATCATGGAAATCGTCGCGATCCTCGTCGGGATCGTGTACCTGAAATTCCGCGGCGGGAAGCGCCTCAAGGGCTTCGGCGATCAGTTCGAGATGGTGCTGCGCATGATGGCGAGCGCACTGCGCGTCGGGCTCGGGTTCCGTCAGGCGATCATCCTCGTGACGGAAGAGGTTCCCGACCCCGCACGGCGCGAGTTCCTGCGCGTCATCGGCCGCGCGAACATCGGCACGAGCATCGTCGACGCGCTCGACGAACTCTCCAAGAGCGTCCCGATCAACGAGACGATGATGTTCGCACGCGTCGTACGCGTGCAGCAATCGACGGGCGGCGATCTCGCGAAGGTGCTCGATAAACTCGCGACGACGATCCGCGACCGGCGCCGGATCGTGCGTAAGATGAACGCGCTGACGGCGCAGGGCCGCTTCGGCGCGTTCATCATCGGCGCGCTGCCGGTCGGCGTCGGCGGCTTCGTCATGGCGACGCAGGCCGACATGAAGCAGGCGATGCTGCACACGATGCCAGGCTGGATCTGCCTCGGGATCGCCTTCTTCCTCGAACTCGGAGCGATTTTCTTCCTCGGCAAAATCTTGAAATTGGATGCTTGATCGATGCTCGCGCTGGTCTTCGGCCTACCTCCCATCATCATCGCGATCACGATCGGCTTCACGCTCGCGGCGGGTGCCGGCATCTACACCGCGATCCCGCAGAAGAGCGAGCTCGCGAAGCGCCTCGAGCGCGTCGACGGCCTGACGTGGGATCGCAAGGAGACCAAGGGCGCGTTCTTCGCGCGCATCTTCAACGATAAGCAGCGCGGCAAGCTCGCAAAGAAACTCCAGGAGGCCGGCTGGTACACGGTCACGCCGACCCAGATGGCGGTGCGCGTCGTCGCGTACGCGACGATGGGGCTCTTCGCTGGCCTCGGCTACATGGTCGTCAACGGCTCGGTCACGCCGCTCACGCTCGGCGGCCTGCTGCTGATGACGGGCGCGGGCGCGTACATGCCGTTCGGAAAACTCAAAGGCGCGATCAAAAAGCGCAAGGCCGCGATCCAGCGCGCGCTGCCGGACTTCCTCGACATGCTCGCATCGACGGTGCAGGCCGGGCTCGCATTCAATCAGGCGCTCGTGCAGGCGCAAGAGGTCGCACCGGGCGCGCTCGGCGAGGAGATCAAGGCCGCGCTCTCCGAGGTGCGGCTCGGCCGCTCGAAGGCCGACGCCCTGCGGGCGATGGCCGACCGCGTCAAGCAAGAGCAGCTCTCGTCGACGATCACGTCGATCATTCAGGCGGAGCGCCTCGGTTCGAACCTCGCGCAAGTTCTCGACGAGCTCGCCGAGGAAGTGCGCAACCGGCGCATGATGCGCGCCGAAGAGATCGCGAACCTCATGCCGACGAAAATGGTCATTCCGATGGCGCTCTTCATGCTGCCCGCGCTCTTCGTGATGATCTTCGGCGGCGTCGTCGCGCAGTATCTGAGCTCACCGCATTGACGCCCTCGTGGGTGCTCGCCTTCGTCTTCGTCGGCTTCGCATGCCTCGGCTATCTCGCGACGCAGGGCGCCGATTTCGCGACGCGGCGCATGCCCGGGATGCGCGAGCGGCCCGTGGCGCGCGAGCCGCACGCCGCCGTTTCGATCGCGCTCGCGCTCGGCACGGGCGCGATCGGCGCGACGTACTTCGCGCGCGGCACGAGCCCGTTCGATCTCGGGCTGCTGCTCCTCGTGTGCCTCACGCTCTGCGCCGCGTGCTACTGCGATCTGCGCGTCGGATACGTGCCGGCGGCGCTCGTCGGCCCCGTCTTCGCGCTCGTGATCGCGGTCGATCTGCTGACCGCGCGCGGGACGCTCGCGGTCTCCGCGGTCATCGTCGCGCCGTTCGCGATCGCCGCCTTCGCCTCGAAGGGCCGCAGCCTCGGATGGAGCGACGTCTGGGTCGTCGCGCTCGGTTCGCTCGTCCTCGACGTCAGCCTCGGCCTGCTCGCGTTCGCGATCGCGTGCTTCCTCGCGGTGATCGTCGCGTTCGCGACCGGCCGCCGCGGCGCGCCCGTCGCCTTCGCGCCCTACCTCACCGCAACGATCGGCCTGGCACTCCTCGTACCGGCGGTCCTGCGCTAGCTCTATCTTCAGCGCGACGAACGCCGCGGTCGTAATCGCGACGGCGGCGCGCTTCCAGGACGGCCGCGGACCGCGGAACCGCTCCGGTCATGACGACCGACTCCCTTCGAATCGGCCTTCGGAGCACCGGCGATCGACGATCGAACCGATCGGCATTCGCGCCTCATCGATCTGCATTCGCGAGAGAGACGCGCTCCCACACCTCGCGTAAGAATGAGGCGGCGTCCATGACGAGGCCGACCGATTGCGTGGAGCCGCGGTCGGTGAGTTTCGTGACGCTCGCGGGGTTGATATCGACGCAGATGACCTTGCACGACGCGGGCAAGAGATTGCCGACGGCGATCGAGTGCAGCAGCGTGCAGACCATCAGCGCCATCCCGATCTCGGGCACGATCGCGCGCATCCTGCGCTGCGCGTCGATCGTATCGGTCACGACGTCCGGCAGCGGCCCGTCGTCGCGAATCGAGCCCGCGAGCACGACGGGGATGTTCTTGCGATACGCCTCGTACATGATGCCGCCGCGCAGCAATCCCGAGTCGATCGCGTTCCGGATCCCGCCCGCGGCGCGGATGCGGTTGACCGTGCGCAGATGATGCACGTGCCCTTCTTCGACCGGGAACGCGTCGAGCAGATCGACGCCGAGCGACGTGCCGAAAAATTGCGATTCGATGTCGTGCACGGCGAGCGCGTTGCCCGCGAACAGCGCGTCGACGAAGCCGCGATCGATGAGCCGTTCGAGGTATTTGCCGGCACCCGTATGCACGATCGCGGGTCCGCCGACGAGCAGCACGCGTTTCCCGGCGGCCTTGGTCGCGAGCAGTTCGCGGACGAGCTCGGCGACGAGCGACTCCTTCGGCTTCTCGCTCGAGACGGCGCTCGACATGAATTCGAAGACCTGCCGGCCGCGCGGCCGCTGCACGGCGCGGACGCGGACGCCCTCGTGACCGACGACGACGCGCGCGCCCGCCGCGACGTCCGACGGCGCGACCGTGCGCGGGCCCGCGGGCTCGAGCGCGATCGCGCAATCCATCTCGGGGAGCGCGGCCGCGATCCAGCGGCCGTCGACGCGCACCTCGGTCTCGAGATTCGTCGTCGCGTAGAACTGGTCGGGCAGGATGCCGTCGCGCGGGGCGGGTTCCGTGACGGCGTCGGTATCGTCCGTGACGGTCGCGCCGATCGCCCGGAGTTTATCGAGGAGCTCCTCGAGCCGCGCGCCGTCGTCGGCGACGATCGTCAGGCGCGCCGTACTCTCGTCGACCGACGTCTTCCCGACGGAGAAATTGTCGATCGTGTATTGGGCGTGCGGGTTGTCCATGACGAGCTCGAGCACGCGCCCGAAGAGACCGGAATCGATGATGTGGCCGCGCAGCTCGATCTCTCGAACGTGCGCGCCGTCCCCTTCGCGCGACATGCGCTCCGGTTCTCGCAGCGCGTTTCGACGGCCCTCCGGGACGACCGCGGCGCCGGCCCGGCGCCTCAACTGCCGCCGCCGCGCGCCGATAGTCCGAATGTGTTCTCGTTCACACGCCAGGCCGAGTCGCTGCGGCTGCTCTACGTGCTCGAAAATTACTGGCCGCACGTCGGCGGCGTCGAGAACGGATTTCGCGCGCTCTGCGCCGGGATGGCCGCGCGCGGACACGAGGTCCGCATCGTCACGAGGCGTTTGCCGGGCACGGAAGCGCGCGAGAGCGTCGACGGCGTCGACGTCGAACGGATCGACGCGCCCAATCGCTACGCGTTCACGTTCGCCGCGGCGCGACACGTCGCGCGCGCCGCGCGCACGGCGGACGTCGTGCACACGACGACCTTCAACGCCGCGCCGCCCGCCTGGATCGGCGCACGCATCGCGCGCGTCCCGGTCGTGCTGACGGTCAACGAGACGTGGATCGGGCGCTGGGGCGCGTACACGAACTTCGGCCTCGTCAAAGCGATGCTGCACGACGCCCTCGAGCGGCTCGTGTTCCTTCCGACGTACGATGCGTACTGCGCGATCTCCGACGCGACCGCGGCGCGGCTGCGCGACGTGATCCCGGATCGTCGCGACCGTATCTCGACGACGTATTACGGCTTCGATCCGCAGCCGTGGCGGGCCCACGCCGAACCGCGGCGCGCGATCGCGAACCTCGGATACGGCGCGGACGATTTCATCGTCATCGGCTACGGCCGGCCGGGCGCGAGTAAGGGATTCGAATACCTCGTCGACGCCTGGCCCGCGATCGCGCGCGCGATCCCGAACGCGTCGCTACTGCTCGTGCTCAGCGAAGGCGCGCAGTATCGCCGCGAACGCGACGCGCTCGAACGCCGCGCCTCGCCCGGCATCCGCATCCTCCCCTCGCAGCCGTTCGAAACGCTGACCGCACTCGTCGCCGGATCGGATTGCGCCGTCGTTCCGAGCATCGTCGAGGGCTTCGGCTACACGACGCTCGAGGCGTGCGCCGCGGGCATCCCCGTGGTCGCCTCCGATACGACGAGCATCCCCGAAGTGATCGGCGGCCGGTTCCGGCTCGTCCCGCCGCGCGATGCGGATGCGATCGCGCGCGGCGTCGTCGACGTCCACGCGGGCCGCTACGCACGCGGACCGCTGCGCGATTTCCCCTTCGCGACGATGCTCGACGCCTACGAAGCGACGTATCGCCGGCTCTCGCGTGCGGCGGAGAGCGAACTCCGGCGCGTGCCGCACGCGATGCAACGAACGGGAGCGAACCGCTGATGCCGATGGAAACCGAACGGATCTCCGAGCGCGGCTTCCTGCCCTCGTGGGTGCGCTACCAGCACGTCGCGCGCTATCGCTACGCGGCGGAGCGCGTCGCGGGGAAACGCGTCGTCGACGGGGCGTGCGGGTCCGGCTACGGCAGCGCGATGCTCGCCGACGCGAACGCCGCGGACGTGCTCGGCCTCGATATCGCGGACGAGGGGCTGCGCGAAGCGCGCGGCTCGCATCGCCGCGAGAACCTCGCGTTCCGCCGCTGCGATCTCGCGACGCTCGATCTCGAACCCGCCTCGCGCGACGTGTTCGTCTCCTTCGAAACGATCGAACACGTCCCGGACGAACGCGCGTTCCTCGCCGGCATCCGGCGGACGCTCGCGGCGGACGGGCTCTTCCTCTGTTCGACGCCGAATCGGCGGATGACCAATCCCGGCACCGCGATCGACGACAAGCCGTACAATCCGTATCACGTACGCGAGTACGACCGCGACGAGTTCGAAGCGTCGCTGCGCGCGCACTTCACGCGCGTCGAGATCCTCGGGCAGTCGTTCTGGTCGCGCCGGTACGAACGCGCGCTGCGCGGGCTCGCGCGCGCGCATCCGCTCGTGCCGGTCCGCTCGCATCAGGTACGCAAGGTCTTGCACGCCGTCCGCGATCGCTACGACAACCATCTCCCGCGACCGATCGACGGCACGCGCGAACCCGAAGCCCTCTTCGCGGTCTGCCGCCCGTAGCCGAGCGCGCGGTCCCGTCGCGGGCGCTCGCGAAGCGCGCGGCATGGGACTCGTGTTCGTGCCGACGCCGCTCGGCAATCTCGGCGACATCACGCTGCGCGCGATCGAGACGCTGCGCGCGTGCGATCTCGTCGTCGCCGAAGATACCCGCGTCGCGGGGCGCCTCCTCACGCTGCTCTCGCTGCCGCCCAAACCGATGACGAGCTACCGCGAACAGAACGCCGGCCTCGTCACCGAATCGATCCTCGCTCGCGCGGCCGCCGGCAGCGTCGCCGTCGTGAGCGATGCGGGGATGCCCGGCATCTCCGATCCCGGCCGCGAGCTCGTCCTCGCCGCGCGCGCCGCCGGAATCGCCGTCGAGGTCTTGCCCGGCCCGAGCGCATTCGTCTGCGCGGCCGTCCTCTCGGGGTTTCCGCTCGCGGGGTTCTCGTTCGAGGGCTTCGTGCCGCGGCGCGACGGCGAACGGCGCCGCGCGTTCGAAGCGGCGCTCGCACGCGAGACGACGAGCGTCTGGTACGAATCGCCCGCGCGCATCGCCGCGACGCTCGATGCGATCGCGTCGCTCGCCCCCGCGGCCGAGGTCTTCCTCGTCCGCGAACTCACCAAACGCTTCGAGCAGCAGCTCGCGGGGTCGGCCACACACGTGCGCGCCGCCCTTCCCGATCCGGTGCGCGGCGAGATCACCCTCGTTCTCGCACCCGGGATCGCCGCGACGAGCGAGCCGCCCGAGCGTTCCGAACTCGAAGACGCGATCGACGCCGAGCTTGCCGCGGGTACGGCTCCGAGCGCGGTCGCGAAAAATCTCGCGAAGCGCTTCTCGCTCGCGCGCGCCGACGTGTACCGGCTCGTGACCGCGCGGCCACGGGCAACGCGCTGACGCCCGCTCGGCTCGACCGCCGTTCGCGAGATGCCGATGCTTTCTAGGAATGGGCTTTTTGCTGCTGGCCATGTTCGTCGCGAGCGCGGGCGCACTCGTCACATCACGCCGCGTACCGCGTCCCGCCCGGGCCGACTCCGCCGCCCCGCAGCGCATTTCATTCACCGCGCTCATGTGCGGGCTCGTCGTAACGTTCGTGGCTCATCTCGCAACGATCGTTCGCGCTAGTCGCGAGCAGCTGCCGTATCCCGTGTATTTGCACGCGCTTCCGCTCGTCCCGATTCTCGATCGTGCGCCGCTCTTCGGTCATACGTCCGCCGCCGCTTCGACGGCAGCATGGTCGTTCGCGCTTCTCGAGACGCTCGAGCTCATCGGGCTCGCATTGCTCCTGCGCGGCCGATCGCTGCGAGCGGCGGACTACCTGATCGTCGCCGTCGGCAGCCTCGCGCTCGTCTGCGCGGCGCTCGCGACGTCCGGCCTGACGAGCGGCGATATCTACGCGTACGTCGGCTATTCGCGACTCGGGATGAGCGCCTATCGGCCGCCCGCGCTCGCATTCGGCGGGCAGTTCGCGCAGGTGAACGCTCTATGGGGCGTTCCGCTCCTCCCGTGCGCGTATGGCCCGCTCTGGCTCGCGTTCGTCCATTCGGCGCTCGCGCCGTTTCCGACGCTAGCCGCGCAGATACTCGTCCTGCGCGCGATCGGCGCGTGTTCGTTTATCGCGATCATCGTAGGCGTCGTCGCGCTTCGGCCGGCCCCGCTCGTCGTCGTTCTCGTCGCGCTCGATCCGGCTCTCGTCGAGCAGTTCGTCGCCGACGCTCACAATGACGGCATCCCGATCGCGCTCACGCTTGCGGCCGCCGCGTGCGCCAGACGCTGGCCGGGTGCCGCCGTCGCGTGCGCGGTCGCGGCTACGCTCGTGAAGCTCCCGTTTGTCGCGATCGCCGCACTCGCGTTCGCGCGCGAGCCTCGGGTCCGGCGACGGCTCGCCTATGCCGCCGCGAGCGTAACGGCGGGCGTCATCGCTTCGCTAGCTTTCGGGGGTTCGCCGTACATGCGCGCCCTCGCATCGACCGCGAAAGCGTACGGGTCGGGCGCGGATGTTCTGGACGGCATCCACGTTGCGGTCGCCGCGAGCACCGTAGGTGCCATCGCTCTCGCGATTACGTGTCGGCGTTTCGGGTGGCAAGCGGCATGGTCGTTCGCGGGGTTCGGACGCGCACTGTTTCCGTGGTACTTCGGGTGGGGACTTCCCTACGCGGTTCTCGCGGGGCCGACCGCATGGATCTACCTCGCTTCGTTGCCGCTCGTTATGAATCTCACGACCACGTCATTTTCCGGCGTCCCCGCGCGCACGATTTCTCTCGTCGGACTGATGTTCTTCGCTACGTTCGCCGTACGAAACGGATTTCGCGAACGTCGGCATTCGGTTCGCACACCTCGTGCGGGAAGCGTCGCCGTAGCGGCACCCGGTCCGTAGAAGCGACGTTGCATCGAGCGAAAAGCGACGGGTGCGAAGGCGAGACTCGCTACGAGCCAAGCCGACGCGACACCGACCGCGACGCGCGTTCGAATGGTACGCGGTAAGATACGGGGCACGTATCGGATACCGATCACCATCGCCGGTACGGTCATTGCGAGAAAATACCGCCCCTCAAGTTTCATCTGACCGTGCGAACGCCCGAAAACCGCGAGCAGGAGCAGCGTCCAAGCGATATAGACGTCGAGGATCGGATCGCCGATGAGGAGCGCGATTGCCGTCCGCGCGTGACGCCGCGCGACGAGCATCAATTCGAGGTAGACGCGCATCTGCCGATAGGCAAGCGCGCCGAGAACGAGGGTCGACGCGAACCCGACGACCTGCTCGAGCACGTTCAGCAGCGTTGCATTCGCAACGTACGGGGTGAGCAGATCGCCGAAGAAAAACCAATACGTCGCGAACGCGGTCCCGCCGATGAAGACGTCGGAGAACTCCCGTACCGCATAACCGACGTCGCTCGAGAACGAGTCGACGTCGCCGGCGTTCGTGCTCGCGATCTCGACGGGCAGTTGCAAAGAGCCCACGGGCGTCAGATGAGTCGCCGCGACGTACGCGACCAGTGGCGCTACGACGCACGCGATGAAGGCCATCGCGAGCCGTCGCTTGTTGGGTCGCGCGGCGATCGCGCGCGCGAGCAGGACGGCATCGCACGCCGCCGTCAGCGCGAGTGCGTAATGCTGCTTGACGAAATACGTCGTGACGAGCGCCGCTCCGACCGCGAGCGTCAATCGCGTGTCGAACGGTCGTGCGCGCCAGCGTACGAGCAGCGCGATGAAAACGGTCGTGCATGCGGTCGTCAGCGTATCGGGCTGGATATACGCCGATACCCACGACGTAAGCGGCATAAATCCAAACGCGGCCGTGAGCGCGAGCGCGAGCGGCCGCGCGATCGTCGACGAACGAAACACGGCATACGCTGCGACGAGGGTAATCGAGAGAAACGCGATGCCGAGGGCGCGAGCCGCGAAATAGGTTGCGATGAGCGAGCCGTGCGAGGCCGCATACGCGGCGGCCATCGCGAGCGCGGCCAGCGCATAGTAGCCGATGGGATAGTTGTACATCACGTACGCGGCTTTGTGATTCGCGAGCGGCGCACGATGCGATGGGCGTGGAGCGGAACCGTCGAGTCTGCGAAAGTAAGAAGCCGTGCCATAGCCCGCGGGGGCGCGTGCGCTCGGATCGCGCCGCAGACCGTCGAAATTGGAATTGGCCGCGAGATACCGAACCTCCGGCGTCACGCGGTTCCGCCGGATGCCGTGCGCGACCCGGAAGAAGCCGCCCGCGTCGAAGAGCGCGTACGCGTAATCGGCGTGAGCCTGCTCGTCCGTCTCCTGCATGAACGGGACGCGCACGAGCCACAAGCTCGCGACGAAGAGCGCACCCAGGACGATTGCGACGAGCCGAGCGTGCCTCACCTCATAGTCTTCGGGTAACCGAAGCCGCCGCTCCAGGCTCACGGCGGCGCCGCGTCCGGCCGATACGGAGACTATGATCGTATGCGTCGTGCCCGCGTACCGCGGCTCGAACACCATCTCGGCCGTCGTCGCGGGATGCCTCGAATACGTCGATCGGGTCGTCGTAGTCGACGACGGCTGCCCCGAGGAGACGGGACTCGTCGTCGAAACGCATTTCGCGGACGACCGGCGCGTCGACGTGCTCAAGCACCAGATGAACCGCGGCGTCGGCGCCGCGATGAAGACCGGGATCCGGCGCGCGCTGCAGCTCGGCGCGACGGTCGTCGTCAAGGTCGATGCCGACGGCCAGATGGACCCGCGCCACATCCCGCAGATGGTCGCGCTGCTCGACGCGAACCCGCGCCTCGCGCTCGTCAAAGGGAACCGCTTCTTCGACGGCTCGGTCGCGCGCGTGATGCCGGGGATCCGGCTGCTCGGCAACTCGACGCTGACGCTGCTCGTCCGCATGACGACGGGGTATTGGAACGGCATCGATCCGACGAACGGCTTCATCGCGCTGCGCGCCGAGACGCTACGCCGGCTCGATCTCGCGCATCTCGCCGATCGCTATTTCTTCGAGATATCGCTGCTCGTCGCGCTCGGGCTGCGCCGCGCGGATATCGCGGAGATCGAGGTCCCCGCGCGGTACGGCAACGAGCGCAGCAGCCTCTCGATCTGGAAGACGATCGCGACCTTCCCGCAGCGGCTCGGCACCGCCGCGCTGCGCCGGATCGTCTGGCAGTACGTCATCGCCGACATGAACGTGGGCTCGCTCTTCCTCGTGGTCGGCGCCCTGCTCTCGCTCTTCGGCGCATCCGTCGGCGCGAGCTGGTGGATCGAAGCGCTGCGCAGCGGCGTCCCGACGACGCCCGGCAACGCGACGATCGTGCTCTTACCGCTCGTTTTCGGATTTCAATTACTGCTAAACTTCGTGCTCTTCGACGTGCAGTCGTCGCCGCGCGTGCACAAGTTCGCGGCGAGCGAACTCGCGATTCCGTCGCTCTTCACGAAGAGCGCACTCGCGGTGCCGGGCACGATCGCGCAATAGCGCCGGGTCAGATCGCGGTCGGCTCCGCGCGATCGCGCGCGCTCGCGAGGTCGGGCAGCGTCGCGGCGATCGAACGCGAGAGCGCGGCGCTCGGGCGCAGCATGCTTTCGCGACGCGCGTACGTCGCGAAGAACGGCGCGTCGGTGAGCGCCGCGAGCTCGACCGCGATCCGCGCGGCCAGGGTCGTGTATCCGAGCGAATCCCAGATTTCGAACGCATCGAGATAGCGCAGCGTCGCCGCGCTGCGCTCGCCGTTCGCGAGCAGGACGGCCGCTTCGGCGCGCAGCTCGTACGCCCGAACGCGACGATCGAACGCGTTCACCGCGACGGGCGAGATGCGCGACCGTATCTTCTTATAGCGTTCGAGCAGCGCGCTCGCCCGCGACCGTTCGAACGTCGCGAGCGTCTCCGCGAGCTCGACGAGCGCGATGCGTTCCTCACCGGCGAGTTCCCAATCCGTCCGGTCGGCGAGCTCGAGCGCGGCGTGGAGTTCGGCCGCCGCGTCGTCGCGATCGCCGAATTCCAGCGACACCCGCGCGAGGTCGACCGAGACGAGCACGCGCCACGCATCGGTCGGGGCGAAGTGCGCCGCATCGCGAAAATCCGCGAACGCCGCATCGAAATCTCCGCGCGAGAAGTCGGACCAGCCGAGTCCGCGCGCGATGTGGCAGCGCATGAGATCGAGCTCGGCCGGCCACTGCGCGCCGTCGATGCGCTCGCGAAGAAAATCGGCGTCTTCCGCCAGATCGAAATCGCGGACGCTGATCGCGAGCTGACTGAGAAACGAGGCGTAGATCCAGAGATCCGCGTTCGGCGCCCGCTCCGCCTCGCGAATCGCCGCTCGCGTGAATGCGACGCTCTCGCGATAGCGCTCCGCGCCGGCCGCGATCAGGCCGCGCAGCAACAGCGCCCTCGCTTTCGAATGCGCCAAATCGACGAAGTACGATTGCGGCGGGCCGAAACGCATCCCGAACGTCAGATCGACGTGACAGGCGAGTTCGGCTTCCTGATCGGCCTTCGCGAGTTCGCCGTTTGCGAAAAGCCGCATCGACTCGTAATACCGATATTCCGCCTCGAGCTCGGTGCAGCCCGATCCGAACGCGTGAACGCGGGCGAGCTCGAGCGACGCCGCAGCCGCATCGGATTCGGAGACGCGCGTCAGCGCGGCGCCGCGCAACGTGCTCACTTCGCCGACGACCGCACTCGCTTCCGATTCGAGCTCGTCGGCCGTCGGAAGTGCGACGAGGGCGAGTTCCGGCTTTCCAAGCCGCACGTACGCCCTCGCCCGCAGGATCTTCGCCGGCAAATCATCCTGAAAACGCAGCGCTTCGACGCACATCGCAGGGCGCGCGCCGCGATACGCTCGAGCGGCACGTTCCAAAGGGTCGGGCGAATAGGCAGCGTACATCGGACCACGTTCGGTTCGCCGCGCAAAGACGCAACGATCTTACGAAGAGCGTGGTCCGACCATGCTCCGCGCGGAACTAATATCCTGGTACGATACCGATTCGTACGCGAATTTTCATCGGATTATGAGCGAAACGCGCGACGTAGCCGGAACGTCAGCGAGCGGTGACGCCGACCGTGTGCCGAGAAGCCCCGACGCGATCAGGAAAGCATTCGTCAATCGACCGGGCCGCCGTGCACCGCTTCGACTCTCTCGGTGGGAGCAACATCGACCGGACCGCCGTGAACGGCGTCGATCGCGCCGCTGTGGACGGCGTTAACGCCGCCGAGATGCAGAAAAGAGAGCGCCGACATAAAGAATGTGAGGAGCAGCGACATCGGATTGGTCCTTTCGAGCGAAGACCTAATTGCCAGTGGATACCTACTTTATCCCTAACGATCGGGAACCGTTTTATTTTAGACGCTACTTACGTGGCCTTTTCACGCACGTTGCGCGCAATCGTTGGCATTATGTCGGTACGAACGACCCTCGGCGGCCTCGAGCGGTCGCCGCGGCGACGATGCAGACGAGCCCGATCCACGTCGGGATCTTCCAAAGGACCGTCTCCGGAAGCGGCGCCGGTTCGATCCAATCCAAGAATTCGCCCCAACTGCGGTCGGTAAGCGCGCTCGCCGCGAGCGGCGCCGGCGGCTCCGTTTTCGGGATATCCAGGCGTACGTGCGACGACGTGGCGACGAGGCCGACGGCGACGACGGCCGCGCCGAGGGCGATCGCCCGCATGCGCTCGACGCCGCTCGAGAGCGCGAGCGTCGTCGCGACGAGCGCGAAGAGCGGCAGATAGAGATACGGCTCGAGCGCCGCGAAGAGCCACGGAAACGCGAGCAGCCACGGGATCGCCGCCGCCCACGCGCCGACCTCCCGGCGCCGTGCGTAGAGCATCAGGCCGACGGGGATCGCGACCGCGATCTGCTGCACGTGAACGTAGGAGCCGCCGAGCACGGAGCACGCGGGAGCGAGCAGCACGTAGTACGCCGGGTCCGATTCGCGGCGCGCGAGGCGGCGGCCGGCGACGACGCCGACGAGCGTCAGCACGACGTAGGACGCGAGGCCGGCATCGAGGGCGACGCGCGCGGGCACGTGCAGCAGCGTCAGAACGAACGTCAGGCTGAACTGCATATGCTCGCGCGTTTCGACGGAAGCGTGCATCGGCAGCACCGTCGTGACGTATTCCAGCGCCGTCGAGCGGCCGAGGATCGCGACCGTCGCCGCGACCGCCGCGAGCGCCCCGGCGACGATGCTCGCGCGCGTCCGCGGCAGCCAGAGAAAGGCGCCCGCGAGCGCCGGCAGCGCCAGATGCGGCTGGACGAACGCGAGGCACATCACGGCGCCCGCGGTCCGTTCCCGCCCGGCGCGAACGAGATGCGCGCCGCACGCGAGCGCGAGGATCGCGAAGATCGTCGGCTGCCCGATATCGAGCGGCACGCAGACGAGCGGGAGGAGCGCCGCGGCGTAGACGAACGCGCGCGGCAGCGCGACGAGGCGCTCGAGCGCGATGAGGAGCGCGGCCGAGCACGCGATGCCGAACGCGAGCCAGAGCGCGTGCGACGCCACGTACGGCAGCAGCGCGAACGGCAGGAAGAGCAGAAAGCCGACGCCCGGAAGCGGCGAGGGCACCGTGAACCGGTGAGCCGGATCGTCGCCCGGCTCCCAAACCGGCAGAGCGTTCTCGCACGCGCGCAGCGGCCCGACGCGATACGGATCCTCGCCCGCGGCCACGACCTTCGCGCCGCAGTAAAACGCACCGTAATCGATGAGCGATGCGGTCCGCCACGGACGCTGCACGATGCCGAGCGCGACGACGACCGCGACGAGCAACAGCCAGGGGCCGATTCGACGCATGTGTAGAGTGTCGGATCGCAGCCCGCCCGCCGTTAGCCGCGACGGCGCGACCGGGGCCGGCCGCGACCGCCCGCGAACCCGTCGTGCGATGTCCGATCGCGGTTATTTCGTCACGACGCCAATCTATTACATCAGCGGCGATCCGCACATCGGGCACGCGTATACGTCGATCGCCGCCGACGTTCTCGCCCGCTACGCGCGCACGAAGGGCGCCGCGTTCTTCCTCACGGGGACGGACGAGCACGGCCAGAAAGTCGCGACCGCGGCCGCCGCCGCGGGCCTCGCGCCGCAGGCGTGGACCGACGCCCTCATTCCGAAGTGGAAATCGCTGCTGGAGCGCTACGATATCTCGTACGACGATTTCATCCGCACGACGGAGCCGCGGCACGTCGAGCAGGTCGTCGCGATCTTCGAGCGGCTCAAGGCATCGGGCGACGTCTACCTCGGCGCGTACGAGGGCTGGTATTGCACGAACGACGAGACGTTTTGGCTCGAGACGAAACTCGTGGACGGCCGCTGCCCCAATCCCGAATGCCGCCGCGCCGTGCAATGGCTGTCCGAGGAGAATTGGTTCTTCGCGCTTTCGAAGTATCGCGAGCGCCTGCTCGCGCATTTCCGCGAAAATCCCGGCTGGCTGCGCCCGGAGCGCGCGTACAACGAGATGATGGTGACGCTCGAGGGCGGCCTCGACGACCTCTGCATCTCGCGGGTCAATCTCGACTGGGGCGTCCCGCTGCCGGGCGGCGGCGTGATGTACGTGTGGCTCGACGCGCTGCTCAATTACATCACGGCGCTCGATTACGCGACGGACGGCGAGCGCTTCCGAACGTTCTGGCCGGCGAACGTGCAGCTGATCGGAAAAGAAATCGCGCGCTTTCACACGATCGTGTGGCCGGCCGTGCTCTTCGCGCTCGGCTTGCCCGCGCCGGAGCTCGTCTTCGCGCACGGCTGGATCACGCTCGAGGGCCAGAAGATGTCGAAGAGCCTCGGCAATGTGGTCGACCCCTTCGACGTCGCCGAACGCTTCGGCGCGGATACGATCCGCTATTTCCTGATGCGCGAGGCGCCCTTCGGCAGCGACTTCTCGTTCGGCGAAGAGAAGGTGCGGCTCCGGCGCAACGGCGACCTCGGCAACGATCTCGGAAATCTCGTGAAGCGCTCCCTCGCGATGCTCGCGCGATACCGCGACGGCGCGGTTCCGAACTCGGCCGCGGGCGAGGCGTTCGGCGCGCGGTTCGCGGATCTCGGCGCGCGGACCGCGGCCGCGATCGAAGCCGTCGCGCTGCGCGACGCGCTCGAAGCGATCTGGGAGCTCGTCGCCGCGCTCAACCGCACGATCGACGAGCGCAAGCCGTGGGAGCTCTTCAAGCGCGGCGCGCACGCCGAGCTCGACGCGGTGCTCTACGACCTCTGCGAGGGCATCCGCTGGCTCGCGCATCTGACCGCACCGTTCATGCCGTCGACCGCACGCGCGATCTGGCGGCAGCTCGGCTTCGACGGCGAACCGCACGGCTCGTGGACGACCGAGCTCGTCTGGGGCGGCTTGCAGCCGGGCACGCGGACGGCTCCGAGCGACGCGGCGCTGTTCCCGCGCCTCGACGCGCCGCCCGTGCCCGCCGCGGCCGCGCCTGCGGGAAGCTAGCCGCGATAGCCGCGTTGGTGGAGGAAGTCGAGCACGTCCGGATCGATGCGCTGGCCGGGTGACGGGTGCCAGCCGGGCAGCGGCAGCGGGATCTCGCCGGGCGGCGGCTCGGGGCCGGAGGGTCCGGTCGCGACCTGCGACGGCAGGTAGCGCGTCGGCCAGGGAATCGCTTCGTCGCGGACGGTCCCGTCCGCGCGCTGCGTGCGGCACGTGAGGTAGAAGTAGACGTAGCCGTGCGCGAGCCACGTGCGCAGCGCCGTGCAGAGGCCCTGCGCGCCGGCCGGATTCCGATCGACGCCCGCGATGTTGATCGCCGCGCGTTTCGAAGACGACGCGGCGAGATGCTGACGGTGCGAGACGTTCGTGAGCGGATTCTCGCGCGAGCGGTCCTGCGCGATCGACTTCGCGAGGTCGCGATCGATCCGCGCGATCATCGCGCGGCTGAGCTGCGCCTGCCGCTCGCTCTCGGTCTGCGGCGCGGGCGGCTCCGGCGGTCGGACGGGTGCGGGAGAACGCGGCGGCGCGGTCGGATGCGGCGAGGCGACGGCCGGCGCGCGCGGCACGATCGGGTTCATCAGCCAGATCACCAACGACCTCTGCC
>CAZZZK010000011.1:0-19969 GCA_964658555.1 Vulcanimicrobiota bacterium
AGGGCGGCGACCGCGATGGAGAGCGAGCCGTTGCCGTTGAGCGTCCCCGCGCGGACGGCGGAACCGGGGCCGACGTCGTCCGGGATCGGCTCGCCCGTCAGCGCCGAGACGTCGACGGCGCTGCGGCCCTCGACGACGTCGCCGTCGACCGGGATCCGTTCGCCCGCGGCGACGAGCACGACGTCGCCGACCCGTAGCAGCGCCGCGTCGACGTCGACGATACGGCCGTCCGCGCCGCGGCGGCGGGCGGTGCGCGGCTGCAGCGCGACGAGCGCGCGCAGCGCGTCGCCGCTCCTGCCGCGCGCGCGCAGCTCGAGATATTTTCCGAGCGCGATCAGGGTGACGATCGCGGCCGCCGTCTCGAAGTACGTCGGCTCGCCCGCGAGCGCCGCGTAGATCGAATAGCCGAACGCCGCGGTCGAACCGAGCGAGACGAGCGTGTCCATGTTCGCCGTCCCGTGACGCGCCGCCGCGAGCGCTCCGCGATGGAAATCGAAGCCGACGAGCGCGTAGACGGGCAGCGCGAGGGCGAACATCAGCCACGTCTTCCCGGGGAAGTCCGGCGCGATCATCGAGAGCGCCGCGAGCGGCAGTCCGAGCCCGATGCCGAGCGCGACGAGCCGACCCTTACGCGCGGCTTCGCGAGCGCGGCGCGCATCGTCGTCGTCCGGCGGCGCGTCGGCCGCGACCGGCCGGGCGCCGTAGCCCGCCTTCTCGATCGCCGCTTCGAGCGTGCCTGCGACGAGATCCGGCGCGTGTTCGACCGTCGCGCGCTCGGTCGCGAGGTTCACGCTCGCGTCCGTCACGCCCGGCACCTTGCGTAGCGCCCGGCCGACGTGCGCGACGCACGAGGCGCAGGTCATCCCGGTGATCGCGATCTCGGAATGCGTCGCGTCCTGCGGCCGGGCGACGGTCCCGGTCACGTTAGCGCGTAGCCGGCATCTTCGAGCGCCTCGCGCGCCGCGGCCCGGTCGAGCTCTTCGTTCGATTCGACCGTCGCCGTGCCGGCCGCGAGGTCGACGCGGACGTCCGTGACGCCCGGAATCTCTCGCAGCGCCTCGCCGACGTGGCGGACGCAGTTGTCGCAGGTCATCCCGGCGACGCTCAGGGTGGCGGTCATGCGCGGGCGCGGCCGCCGGAGTTCGTATGCATCGGAGTCCATGATTGCCGCCCCGACGCGAACCGTTGCACGGCCAATGCCGAGCTCGCTCCTCGGACGTGCGACGTCGCGCCGGGCGTTCGAAACCGTGAAGCCCCGGATCCAGAGCCGCAGCGCGGGAGCCCGAGGCCCGATGCCCTACGCCGGAGCCTCGATGCCGTTTGATCGAAGCCGTTGCTCGATCTTACAGGTCGGAGGCCGGCGGGTCGGCGCAGCGGCCCTCGACGATGTCGTCGCCGACGATCAGCCGCATCGGCGTGCCGCGCGGAACGACGATCTCCTTGCCGCGGTGGAGCGCGTTGAAGCCGCCGATCGCGATTCCGAGCAGCGGCACGAGCCCGAAACCCTCCGGAATGCTGTTGCTCGCACCCTGAGCGAAGCCGTCGGCGAGCGCCGGATCCGCCATCACCGGGAAGTGCGTGCCGTCGGGGAGCTGCAGGTAGCGCGGCTCCCAGATCAGCCGCCCGAACTTTCCGTTCGAGCCGGCGTGCTCGGCGACGGCGATGATGCCGTAGCCGAGCGTTCCCTTCGGGATCTCGGGGATCGTGCCGCTCGCCGGGACCGTCGAGACGAGCTTGAAGATGAAGCCGCCGCCCGCGCGCGCGTGGCGTGAGTCGAGCTCGGAGACGAGCCCCGCATCGACCACGACGCAGCGCGGAAGCGGTTTCTCGGAGAGGGCGCACGCCGGGCGGGCGAACGCGCTCGCGGCGAGCGCTCCGAGCGCGGCGGCGAGTGCGACGCCGCGCCGGCTCAGGAGCGTGCCCTCACCTCGTCGAGTACGCCGAAGAACGTCTCGACCTCGGCGTCCGTCGTGTAGAAGTGCGGGCTCACCCGGATGCCGCAACCCGGCCGGTAGTCGACGAAGACGCGACGCTCGACGAGCGCCTTCGTCGCGGCGTCCGCGCCCGGAAAGTCCATGCCGATCCAGCCGGTGCGCAGCCGCGGTTCGAGCGGCGTCGGGACGGTGAAGCCGCGCGCGAGCGCTCCGTCGG
This sequence comes from Vulcanimicrobiota bacterium, assembly GCA_964658555.1. Lineage (GTDB taxonomy): Bacteria > Vulcanimicrobiota > Vulcanimicrobiia > Vulcanimicrobiales > Vulcanimicrobiaceae > CAZZYZ01. The sequence continues at coordinate 2,152 of CAZZZK010000011.1, forward strand.
CGAGGGCGGTCGTGAGCCGGACGTTGTGTTCGCGGATCGCGGCGACGCCGACGTCGCGGATCGCATCGTGACCGGCCCGCGCGACGACGTACCCCGGAATCGTCGCCGTCCCGGTCGTGAAGCGATGCTGATCGCTCGCGTGCCGGATCGGCGCGGGCTCGAATCCGAACGGATCGGCGTGACCCATCCAGCCGGTGACCGCGGGCGCGAGCTTCTCGCGCAGCCCCGGCCGCACGTAGACGAAGCCGCACCCCGGGCCGCCGCAGAGCCACTTGTGGCTGCCGCCGACGACGACGTCGATGCCGAGCGACAGCACGTCGAACGGATAGACGCCGGTCGTCTGATACGCGTCGAGCACGAAGACCGCGCCCGTCTCGCGGCAGCGTTCGGCGATCGCCGCGGCGTCGATGACGGAGCCCGACTGGTACGCCGCGTGCGAGAGTACGACGGCCGCGGTGCGCTCGGTGATCGCGTCGCAGAGCCGATCGGTCGACATCGAGCGGCCGTCGTCCGAAGGTACGGTCGTCACGCGCGCGCCGAATCGCTGCCACGCCTGCCACACGTACGCGACGGTCGGAAACTGTAACGCTTCGATGACGATCTCGCGCCGGCCGCGAGAATAGTCAAGCGCCGAAGCGATCGCCGACATCGCGAGCGAGACGTTGGGGACGAGCGACGTGGTGCCCGGCCGCGCGCCGAAGAGCGCGCCGACGCCGTCCGCGATGGCGGCGAGCTCGGGGAACCAGGCGTCCCACGCTTCGGGGCCGCGGGCCGACCACGCGTCCCAGTAGGCGGCGAGCGCGTCGCGAGCGCCCAGGGGCGCGGCGCCCATCGAATGTGAGACGAGATACGTCGCGCCGTCTAAGTTGGGAAATCGTTCTCTCAAGCGCGGGGCGGTCATCGTCGGCATGTGTGCGCTCGTTCGACGCCCCGAACCTGAATGATTTTCGAGGCCGGTTGTTTTAAGACCGGACATGACGAGACGCCCTCTCGACGCTCGCGTCGAACTTGAATTTCTTCGCGCGACCGAAGCCGCTGCGATCGTATCCGGGAAATTGGTGGGCCGCGGCGATAAGAACGCCGTCGACCAGGCTGCCGTCGACGCGATGCGCAGCGTCCTCGGCCAAGTCGATATCGACGGCATCGTCGTCATCGGCGAGGGCGAGAAAGACGAAGCGCCGATGCTCTACATCGGCGAGGCGATCGGGACGGGCGACGGGCCGAAGGTCGACGTCGCCGTCGATCCGATCGACGGTACGACGCTCGCCTCGATCGGCGGCCCGGGTGCGATCGCGGTCGTCGCGGCCGCCGAGCGCGGCTCGCTCTTCCACACGCATATCGCGTATATGGATAAGATCATCGTCGGTCCGCAGGCCAAGGGCGTCATCTCGATCGACGCTTCGGTCGAAGAGAACGTGCGCGCGGTCGCCAAGGCCCTCGGCCGCCCGATCTTCGAGCTGACGGTCGCGCTGCTCGACCGGCCGCGCAACGCCGAGAAGGTCCGGGCGCTGCGCGAGATGGGCGCCCGCGTCCGTCTCTTCGGCGACGGCGATATCGCGAACGGCATCATCGCCGCGCTCGAGGAGAAGAGCCGCATCGATATGATGATCGGGATCGGCGGCGCGACGGAGGGCGTCGTGACGGCGTGCGCCGTAAAGGCGCTCGGCGGCGACATGGAGGCGCGCCTGTGGCTGCGCGACGGCGACGACGTCCTCGCGAAGAAAGAGGGGATCGATCCGCACCGGATCCTGCACCTCGACGACCTCTGCCGCTCGGATCTCGCGATGCTCGTGGCGACGGGCGTCACGGACGGCGAGCTGCTGCAGGGCGTGTCGTATAAGAAGGGCAGCGCCTTCACCCAATCGATCATCATCTCGTCGCTCACCGATACGGTCCGCATGGTCGAGGGCAAGCACAACACGCAGTCGTTCGCGGATCTCTCCGACTCGCACGTCAACGGCCTCTCCACTTCCAATCTCTTGAAGGAGCACGCACTCTCATGAGCAGTCAGCTCGAAGCGGTCGCGAAAGCCATGGTCGCCCCGGGGAAAGGGATCCTCGCGGCCGACGAAAGCACCGGTACCGCGAACAAGCGGTTCGCCGCGATCGGCGTCCCCGAGACCGAGGAGATGCGTCGCGATTACCGCGATATGCTCTTCACCGCTCCGGGCTTCGGCTCCATGTTCAGCGGCGTGATCCTCTACGACGAGACGATCCGGCAGAAGGCGCGCGACGGCCGCGCCATGGTCGACATCCTCAAGAGCGATCAGTCGATGCCCGGTATCAAGCTCGATACGGGTGCGTTCCCGCTGGCGTTCGGGCAGCCCGACGAGAAGATCACGGAGGGCCTCGACGGGCTCGCGAAGCGCGTCGACGAGTACGTGAAGATGGGCGCGACGTTCGCGAAATGGCGCGCCGTCATCACGATCGATACCGAGCACGGCATGCCGACCGAGAGCTGCCTCCACGCCAACGCTCACGCGCTCGCGCGCTACGCCGCGATCTGTCAGCAGGGCGGTCTCGTGCCGATCGTCGAGCCCGAGGTACTCTCCGACGGCGCGCACGCAAAGCAATCGATCGAGACGAGCGTCGACGTCACGACGCGCACGCTGCGCGCCGTCTTCGAGGAACTCGCGATCGCGAACGTCCGCTTTACGGAGATGGTGCTCAAACCGAGCATGACCGTCCCGGGTCAGCAGGCGCAGAAGAAGGCCTCGATCGACGAGGTCGCCGCGTCGACGGTCGACGTGCTGCTCGATTGCGTTCCGGCATCGGTCGCCGGGATCGCATTCCTCTCGGGCGGTCAGTCCGACGAGGATGCGACCGCGCATCTCAACGCGATCAACGTGCTCGCGAAGCAGCGCAACGCCCCGTGGCCGCTGACGTTCTCGTACGGCCGCGCGCTGCAATACTCGGCGATGCACATCTGGAAGGGCGACAATTCCAAGATCGGCGAGGCGCAGGCCGCGATCGCGCATCGCGGCCGCATGAACGCGCTCGCGTCGCGCGGCGAGTGGTCGCCCGCGCGCGAGAACGAAAAGGAACCCGCGCTCAGCCGCTGATCGCGATCGGAGCGAATGCGAGACGGAGCGACGCGCGAGCGCCGCTCCGTCTTTTTTCGCGCCGTGCGGTCGCGCGGCGCCTACACGCAGCGTTCGGCGACTCGATGCCGACGCCCGTGATACGTCGCTCTCGCCGCAATCTCGCCGCCTGCGAATCGTGTCGTTACGGTACTAATCTAATGCGGGCGATATTCGCCGAATGTTAATTTTTAGCCGTCGTTATCGTTCGCGCACCGTGCGGTCGTAGCCGTGGAGGCGTCGCCGCCGCGTGCGATAGAGGCGTTCCGCGCTTGGAGCCGGTAGCCTCGAAGATGCGTCATCGCTACGAATTCTCGCTGCACGTCGTCCGTGCGGAACACGTCGACGGCCCGGGTGACGCGACGCTCGGGCTGCTCGGGTCGCAGGGCTGGGAGATCCGCGGCGTCGCGAATCGCGGGAACGATCTCGTCGTCGCGCTGCAGCGTCCGCTCGACGAGGAAGCCCCGCTTCCGGACGGTGACGCGCTCGCCGCGTCGCTCGCGGAGCCGCTCGCGGCTCCGGCCGATTTCGCGGCGATCCCGGAACGCGAAGCCGTCGCGGAGTGATCGACGCGCGGATCGCCGCGCTGCACGACCGGCTCGCGCGTGCGGTGACGACGTATCCCGAACGCGCCGTCACGGCGGTCCCGGCGTTCGCGTTCGGCACGGCCTTCTTTCCGGTCGGCGCCGGGCTGTGGGAGCCGAACGCGCCGCTGCCCGACGATCCGATCGCGATCGTGGCGCACGTCTTCGATGCGGCCTCCGTCGCCTACGCGCTCGGGCCCGGGAACGGGAGCGAGCGCATCGCCGACAACCGGACGTGGCGCGGCCTGCTGACGCTGCTCGAGCGCGCGGATATCGACGTGCGCCGGTGTTTCCTCACGAACGCGTACATGGGCGTCAAGGTCGGCGACCCGTGCGGACCGGTCGGCGGCGGCCGCGCGTTTCGGGCGGCCTGCGAAGCGTTTCTCGGAGAACAGGTGCGCGCCGTCCGGCCGCGGGCGATCGTGACGCTCGGGCTCCCCGCCGCACTCGCGCTGCGCGCCGCGAGCGAGGATCTCGGCCGCCGCTGGGCCGGCGTCGCGCGGCTCGCCGATCTCGACGCCGAACCCGCGCGCTACGTCGCGTCGGACGTGAACTTCGGCGATCACGACGTGCGTCGCGTGGTCGCGCTCGGCCACACGTGTTCGTGGACGAGTCGCCGAACCTACGACGGCGAGCGCGGCGCGCGCGCCGACGCGGCGATCCTGCGCGACGCGATCGCTCTCGCCGATCGTAAATAGTTCACGACCGAACCATCGGCCGGCGGTCGGCGGCCGGGCGCCGGTGTGGCGATTCCTCACGCGTCGTCGGGGCCGCCTTCGAAATCGAGCCGTGCATCCGAGATGCCGAGCTGCTCGAGAACGTTCGGAATCTTCGTCCGTAGCGCGAAGAAGCCGCGGGTCGCGTGCGGATAGGCGAACGCGTCGTACGGGCGGCCGATCTCCGCGAGCGTCAGATCGCGCGTTGCGAGTTCGCCGCGCAGGGCGTCGAGCGCGTCGCGCACCGGCCCGACCGGTGCGAACGGCGCCAGGATCGTGCGCGTGCCGGCGGCCGCGGCCGCCGTGGCGAGCGCGTCGCTCGCCCGTCGCGTCGCGCCGCCGTCGAAGGGCGTCTCCACCGCGCCGTGCGGGGCGCGGGCGACGGCATCCGCGACGGCACCCCGTGCGAACGCCGCGGCCCCGCGCGCGAGCCCGCGCGGCGAGCGTGCCTCCGCGGCGACGATCCCGTACGTCCCGTGCACGTCGGCATCGCCGAGCCCCAGCGACTCGAAGCCGCAATCGTCGTCGTGCAGCACGAGGAGCGCCGGCCCCCGAGGCCGGTCGAGCGGCACGCTCGCCTCGCGTTCGATCGCGTACGACGGCCCGTCGAGCGCGGGAGCGCGCGTGGCGAGACCCGCCGTCGCTTCGAAGCGGCCCTCGGTGTATCGCGCGATGTTGCTCGGACGCGCGAGATACGTCTTCCCGCGCGTATGCAGCCCCGCGACCCAGCGCCACGAGAGCGTGTTGGAGGCCGGATCGCCGCAGAGCAGATGGCGCATGAAGAAATCGGCGCCGAGTTCCCACGGCAGTGCGAGCGTGAAGATCCAGATGCTCGCGAACCACATGCGCGCGTGATTGTGCAGGTAGCCGGAGGCGACGAGTTCGCCGGCCCACGCATCGAACGGCGCGATGCCGGTCTCGCCCGCCTCGGCTGCGGCGAGCGCACGGCGCCGCGCGTCGTCCGCATCGATCTCGGCCGCACGCGCGTCGACCGCCGCGAGATAGTCGCGCCAGACGGCCGGCCGCGCTTCGAGCCAACCCTTCCAGTAGGTTCGCCAGAAGACTTCGCTGACGAACTTATAGGCGGCCGAAGGCGTGTGGCGTTCGAGCACCGCGGAGAGGACCTCGGGTTCGGTGACGAGCCGCGCGCGAACGTACGGCGAGAGCCGCGAGACGTTGCGATGGCGGCCGGGCCCGAGATCGAGGTTGCGCGACGCCGCGTACGCGCGTCCGGCGAGCGGCACGAATGCGTCGAGCCGCCGCCGCGCTTCGTCGCGGGTCGGCGCCCAGGGGATCTCTTCGGAGTTTTCGGCGGAAGCGGTCGTCGTCATCGCAGGACCGTACCCGCCTCGCGAGCGGCGCGGCTCGGTCAGCGCGCGGGCGTGCCGGCGCTCCCGGAGCCGGCCGTCTCGAGGCGGTGCCGCTCGCGTTCGGCGAACCATTCCAAAAACGTCTGCGGTTCGGCCCGGGGCTCGGCCGCGGGCGTCGCACCGGCGCCGTCGCGCTCGTGTCCGCCGGTCTCGGCGAAGGCGAACGCGATCTGACTCGGATCGGCGGCTTCGTACGGTGCGGACGCCTGCCGCTCGACGGACGCCGGTTCGGGCTCGGAGGGGACCGGAGCCCACACGGCGTCGTCCGCCTCGGGAGGTACGTACGCGGGCGGCCGATTGTGAAAGAAGTCGCCGAGATCGTCGGATGCCCCGTGACGCTCGGCCGCTTCGGGCGGCGAGAACGGGCCGCCGCTCTCGTCCGGGTCGGGAAGCGCGATCGCGACGTAGCGGTCGACGAGGACGCGGACTTCGGGCCACTGCGGGTGTTCGCGAATGTCGGTCGGACGGCGCGGCCAGCCGATCCCGGCGACGAGAAAGACGAGGTTGATCGCGAGCAGCCCCGCGAGCAGCTGCCAATGGTCGTGTATGGTTTCGAGCACGCGCTTCGGTCCCGATCTCCTCGTCCTGCCGGCGCGTCGTCGGACGCGCGCCGTATCCCTCGGCCGGTTCCGTTCGCCGTTCGGCGACGCGAGCCGTCCGTGACATCGTTCACAATTTCGACGCCTTTATCGGCCGAATGGGGAACGATCAGCGCGTGAAATTTTGGCAACGGCTGCGCGTCGCGCTCGGCTTGCTGACGGCCGGCGAGCGCCGCGAACGGCAGCGGGCGGAGATCGAAGAGCGGATGAAGGTCATCCTCGCCATCCCGCCGACCCGCATCGACGCCTTCGTCGCCCGCCCCGAAGCGTCCGGCGAGCGAGCGAGGAACGGCTCGGCGGACGCCGCTCGCGACGGCGAGCACGGATAGTTCCGGAAGGCCGTCATCTCTAGCGTGCCTAGCTCCGAGAAAACGTCAGCCTCGGACGATCGCTAACTCGCGGGCGTCGCGAGCGACGAGAGGACGATCGCGGGCGTGAGCAACTGCGGCAAGACGTGCGCGCTTCCGTCGGCGGCATAGTACACGTAGAGCGGGACGCCGCTGCGGCCGAAGCGCTGCAGGAAGGCGGTGATCTGCGGATCGCCGTTCGTCCAGTCGCCGCGCATCTCGACCGCGTTCAGCGCGGCGAGGCGGTGCACGACTTCGGGCCGATCGAGGGCGACCGCTTCGTTGACCTGGCACGTGATGCACCAAGCCGCCGACATGTCGACGAGCACGGGCCGTCCCGCCGCGCGCAGCGAGGCCAGCCGCGCGGGTGCGAAGGGTTCGAAGGCCTTCGTCGTGCTTGCGGCACCCGCCACGCCCGCCGAGCCTGCGGGCGACGCTCCCACAGCGGCGAGCGACGCGCGGGCATGCGTCGTCGCGACGACGATCGCGATCGCACCCGCGAGCGAAGCGCCGGCGAGCGCGACCGCCGAGCGTCGCCACGCCGCGCCGAGGAGATCGCGGCTTCCCAGAGCCCACGTGCCGAACGCGACGAGCACGAGCGCGGCGAGTAGTCCGAGGAGGCCGACCGAGCCCGCCTGCTGCGCGAAGACCCAGACGAGCCACGCGACCGTCGCGAAGAGGGGGAAGGCGAGGAGCTGCCGCGCGACGAGCGTCCAGGCGCCCGGCTTCGGGACGCGCGCCGCGATGCCCGGGACGCCGGCGACGAGCGCGTACGGCAGGGCGATGCCGAAGCCCAAGGCCGCGAAGATGCCGATCGCGACGGCCGCGGGGGCGGTCAGCGCGTAGCCGAGCGCCGCGCCCATGTAGGGCGCCGTACACGCGGAGGCGATGATCGCGACGAGCGCGCCGTCGAAGAACGACGCGGCCGGCGTCCCCGCGCCGAAGCGGTTGCGCAGCATCGCCGGGACCGGGACGACGAGCTCGACCGTCCCCGACATCGAAAGCGCGAGGAAGAAGACGACGCTCGCGAGGCCGGCGACGAAGAGCGGCGACTGCAGCTGGAAGCCCCACCCGAGCGCGGCTCCACCCGCCCGCGCGAGCAGGAGCGCGCCGCCGAGCGCGGAGCAACACGCGACGACGCCGACTGCGTACGAGATCGCGTTCGCCCAGCGCCGCCCGGGAGCTTCCCGAATGACGCCCATCGCCTTGAACGCGAGGACCGGAAAGACGCACGGCATCAGGTTGAGCAGCAGTCCGCCCGCGAACGCGAGGGCGATCGCGACGAGCGCCGCGAGCGGGCCGGATGCGTTCCCCGAACCGGAAGCGCGATCGGAACGGGAACCGTCCGCTGCCGTTCCCGACCCCGGTACGATCGTGTACGCGAGCTCCGCTCGCGCGCCGCTCGCATCGGTGCCGGTAAGCGTCAGGACGCCCGGAATCGGCCCGGTCGGGACGGGCGGGGCGGCGCGCGCGAGGCGCAACGTCCCGCGGCCGCCGCGAACCTCGTAGCGCTGCGCGGCGGAGGGCGCGAGGGCGGCCGCGCCGCTCGGATCCGCGAAAAATGCGACCGTCGCGACGTGCCGCATCGGAATACTGCCGAGCGGCCAAGAAAGCGTGACGGCCGACGCGCCGGCGTCGACCTCCGTCGCGAACGGCGCGGGCTTCGGGATCGCCGCGCGGGCACGCGCGAAGGCGGGATCCTCGGTCGCGGTCGGGTCGGTGTGCGTGACCACGTCGATCGCCGTCGCGACGCTCCCCTTGCCGGGGATGCAGACCGTCGAACAGACGAGCCACTTCAGGGCGGCGCCGACCCGGGCGGCGCCGAGCGGCGTCGCGGCGGCGAGGTGCAGCGGGATCAGCAGCGTCGCAGGCTTCGTGTAGACGTTGCTCTCGATCTGGCCCGTCATCAGGCGCTCGGGCACGGGCCACGACGTATCGCCGACCGACGCGCCGCGCGGCAGCGTCCACGTCGCCTGCGGCGGCAGCCCGGCTTCGCCGGGATTGCGCCAGTAGATGTGCCAGCCGGGAGCCGGCGTGAGCTCGAGGCCGAGCGTGGCGGTCGTGCCCGGTGCGACGCGCTGCGTTTCGACCGCGAGGCGGGCGGTGACGAGCCGATCGCCCGCGTTCGGGCCGAGCTTCGAGAGATCGATCGCCGCCGACGCGCCGTCCGCGCACGCCGTGAGGGCGCAGAAGGCGGCCGCGGCGCTCGCGAGCGCACGGACGACGATTCGGTGGAGGGAGCTCGGGACGGTGCGATTCATCGTGACGTATCCCGTAACACGATCGCGAGCCGGAGCGCGGCAGGCCGGCTCACGGATCGGGCTTGCCGTCGTTCGGAAAGAAGCCGTCGCGGTTCGGCATCTTCACGCGCGGCAGCGTTTCGCGGTCGAGCACGGCGTTCGCCGGGACGATGTCGCTTCGAGAGAGGACGTAGGCGCTGACGGCGTAGACGTCGTTCGCGGAGAGCGGTCTCCCCGCGGCCGGCGGCATCGCGCGCGAGATGTAATCGTAGAGCGTCGTCGCGTACGGCCAGTAGCTGCCGACGGTCTTCTCCGGCAGGCGCGTCAGCGAGCCGACGCCGCCCCACAGCTGCGGGAAGGCCGGCGTATCGTGACAATTCGCGCAGCGCGTTTCGTAGACGCGTGCGCCTTCCGCGACCGATCCGCGGCCCGCGGGCAGCCCCGTCCCGTCGGGCGCGATCGCGACGCGTTCCGCCGCGAGCGTCGCGGCGCTCGGCGCGCGACCGAGCACGAACGCCGGAGCGGCGGCCGACGCCTGCGGCGATGCGATGCCTTCGGACGGGAGTGCGGACGCCGCCGCTTCCCGAGGGGCGGCGATGCGGGGCTGCGATGCGGACCGCCCGTCCGCCGCTCCGGCGAACGCGACGACCGTCGCCGCGCATGCGAGCACGAGCGCGCCGCCGCCGGGCCTACTCGCGCGCATCGCTCAGCGTCCCGTCGGCCGCGATCCGCCACGGCTGGATCGCGTTGTTGTGATACTCCGAGAAGATGCCGCGCGCGGCGACGAGCGCCTTATGCGTCGGCTGGACGTACCCCGTGTCGTCCGTCGCGCGGCTCAGGAGCAGCGCCGGCCCGCCGTCCCACACGAACGGCGACGTGAAGCGCGTGAAGCTCTTCGCGAGGATCGGGGCCTGCAGGGCGGCGTCGCGCCACGACGTCGCACCGTCGCTCGAAACCTCGACGCGCGCGATGCTGCCCCGCCCGGACCAGGCGAAGCCGCGAATCTCGTAGGGCCCCGGGCCCGGAAGGCGATCGCCCGCGGACGGCCGCGTGATGACCGACTTCGCATCCATCACGAAGTTGAAAGCGCGCGCCTTGCCGCTCGGCAGTAGCTCCGTGTATTGCGCGGTCTCCTCGCGTGAGTAGACCGGCGCGCGAACGAAGGTCAGCCGGCGCAGCCACTTCACGTTCGTGCTGCCCTCGTATCCCGGCAGGAGCAACCGGAGCGGAAAGCCTTGCTCCGGGCGCAGCGGTTCCCCGTTCTGGCCGTAGACGAGGAGCGCGTCGTCGAGCAGTTTCTCGATCGGGATGCTGCGATCGTACGCGTCGGCGTCGGCACCCTCGGCGACGGCCCAGCGGGCGTCGGGCGAGACGCCGACGCGATCGAGGATCGTCCGCAGCGGAACGCCCGTCCACTCCGCGCACGAGACGAGGCCGTGCGTTTCGGAGACGCTCGACGCGCGGGCGAGCTGCCACTCGTTCGACGTGTTGCCGGCGCACTCGATGAAGTGCGTCCTCGCCACCGACGGAAAGCGCATGATGTCGGCCATCGAGAATTCGAGCGGCCGCGCGACGAGCCCGGAGACGAGGAGCGCGTGCGTCCGCGGGTCGAGCGCCGGAACGCCGGCGTGGCAACGCGTGAAGAAGAGACCGCTCGGCGTGATCGTCCCGAGCTGATCGCCGAGCGGCGTCAGCGCGATCTCGGTCGCGTACGCCGGGGCGCGCGCGACGCTCGCCGCGAGCGCCGACGGGTGGCCGTACGGCGGCACCGTGCCGCCGGGAACGCGGGCACTCGCGCCGGGCTTTCGAGGCGAGCGATGCTTCGCGGCGGGCGACGGTACCGGACCGGCCGTCGCGGCGGCCGCGACCGCGGCCTCGAGAAATCGTTTTCGCTCCATCGTCGTCGGGACGGAGCTTTCGATCAGGTTTCGGCGGGCGCCTCGCCGCGGGCGTTGAGGTGATCGGCGACGACGTGCCCGATGGCGTCGAGCGTACCGTCGTCGAGGCCGAACTCGCGGCGTTCGCCGAAGGGATCGTTCTTCACGTAGAGGTCGAGCGTCATCCGATCGCCCGCGTTCTGCTGAACGACGGCGCTATGATTGCGGCCGCGTGGATCGATGCGCCAGGAGACGGTGTTTCCGAGCGGCTTGCCGCCGTAATCGGGCGTCGCTCGCGAGCGAATGACACCGTCGAGCAGCGCGGCGATCTGTGGAAACGTCATCGGAGCGTGTCTTTCCCGGTCAGTTAAGCGAAATAACGGTCTCGACCGTGCGACCCCGAGGTGAGAACGGACGCGTGAGGGGCTTCGTCGGCAGCGCCCCCGGTCACCGTCGTCGCGCTCGAGGAACGGAGAAGCGCCGAACGCACCGCGCTCGCCGTCGATGCGGAATTCGACGACGAGCTTCGGAGAATCGAGGCCGCGGCGCCGACGAGTACGACATCGGCACCGAGCGTACCGCGCCTGAGCCGCACGGACTCGTACGTGCGATCGACGTGCCGGTCCGTGCCGGCCCGACCGCTCGGGCACCGCACCGCGATATGACTCGAGCGGACGGGCGGCGAACGTCGACGGCCGCGCGGAGAGATGGCAGAGCGGTTTAATGCAGCGGTCTTGAAAACCGCAGAACCTTCATCGGTTCCGTGGGTTCGAATCCCACTCTCTCCTGTGAAAGAGCCTTGTCAGGACAAGACTTTTAACGCTCTCCGGTACTCACGGTCGCGCTTGGGTCGCCATGTGCCCCAAGCAGATCCGTTAGCGCGTCCGCGTGTGCGCCTTCGAGCTCGTCGGCGTAGACGTCACGCGTCGTTTCTGCCGATGAGTGGCGAAGAACCGCGGCGACCGTTCGCACAGCAGCATGGCTGGTCTATCCGAACTGGCGCAATCCGAACGGACATGAGCCGTCATGATGATGACGACGGTTACGATTTGGCGTCGGCCGACGTCGAACACGGCGCACCGTAAGGAGCCTCCGCATGAAGCGCAATCACTTTCTCGTATTCTTCGCCGCGGCAGCCACACCGCTACTCGGCGTCGCATCACCTCGCGGCCGCATGGTGACGACGCGCGATGCCGGCTGCGGCTGCTGCGAGAGTTGGGTCGGGCTCGCACGTTCGGCGGGGTATACGGTCGAACTCCACGACCTCGATCGCTCGGCGCGCCTACGCCGGTTCGGGCTTACCGAGAATACGGCCGGATGCCACACGACGCAGATCGACGGCTATCTCATCGAGGGGCATGTCCCGATGGACATCGTCGCGCGCTTGCTTCGTGAACGTCCGAAGACGCGCGGCATAACGGTTCCCGGCATGCCGACCGGCATCGCCGGTATGGGCGGCTCGAGACCCGACTCCACGACCGTTCTCACGCTCGACGCCCGTCCGCGGGTATTCGCTCGCGTCTAGATACCTAAGGCTTGCAACGTTACTGCGTTACGTAGTAACCTTAACGGAATGGAGCGGCCTTTCCGTCCCGGTGCGAAGGGAGTCGAGCAAGTTCTCGGGCCGCTAGAAGCCGCGATCATGGAGCGCCTGTGGGCGACGGGCTCGCAGTCGATGAGCGAACTCCACACGTTTTTCGAAGAACGTTCCGGGCTCGCGTATACGACGATCCATTCGGAACTATCGCGGCTTATCAAGAAGAAGTTGATCACCAAGCGCGGCTCCTATGCCGACGCGACGTACGCCGCACGCATTCCCCGCGAACGTTTTGTGAGCGATCTCGTCCGTAACGTCCTGAAGGGATTGCTCGACGCCCATGGTCCGGTTGCGGTGCACGGATTCGTCGATCTCGTCGCCGATGACGAACGTGCGCGCGCGGAACTCGAGCGTCGTCTCAAGGCGCGCGAAGATTTATGAGCTCTTTGCGGATCCTGCGCGTCGTCTGGCCGCTGTTCTTCATCGTCCCGTTGTGGGCCGGTCTTCGACGACTCTGCTGGTCGCATCCGGCCCACCTCATGTTGCACGCCACAATGACGTTGCATGAAGAACTGCCGGCGATTCTGCTCGCCGCGGCCTTCGTTTCGGCCGGGATCGTGATTTTCAAAGTCGTAGCCGTCAATGCAAGCCTTCGGACGTTACGAGCGCTCGCCGGAGTCATGCCTGCGGGGCTGCGAGCAGCGTTGCAGACCGAAACGGCCGCGCTCGATATGCCGGAGCCGACGGTCACCTATCTCGAAGTCGAGACGCCGATCTGCTACACCGTCATCCCCGGACCCGCGATCCTCATTTCTCGGGGCTTTATCGATGGGCTCGACGAGGCCGAACTCGCGCTCGTGATCAGGCACGAGCTCGTCCACGTGCGACGGCGTGATCCGTTGCGCGGCTTATTGTGGCACCTCGGCTTTTCGGCACTGCTGATACCGGGCTTCGGCGGTCTCGAGCGCTGGCTCTACGATCGTCGCGAACGATGTACGAACGTCATCGCCGGCACGTTCCCGGAGCCGCGGTTCGAGAAGCTCGCCCGCCGCGTTCGTCGAGCCGAAGTCGGTATCGAACGAGCGCTCGGCAACGGCTACGCAGGCGCCCTCCAGCCGCTAGCGGCGCGGCGCTTCGTCTTCATCCAACCCGCCATTGCCATGAGCGTCTTTTCCGCGCTCATCGCGAGCCATCTGTATTTCCTTAGCGCGCTTCCCATGCTCGAACGCCACCACTGCTGAAAGGCTTTTCTTCGTGCGATCGTTTACGAAACGGCGTAGTAACTCTCCAGCCGCGATCGTCGCGGTCGGACTCGGCTTTGCTTCTGCGACGTCGCTCGCGGCGGCGGAGCCGATGTCCATGCCGAAGATATCCGCGCAGCACGATTCGCAGGCACCCCGCGCATTCGTCGACGCCGGGGGCGGCCACGAGTTCCGTACCGCGACGTTCGTCGCGACGAACGCAGCGCAGGAGCCGCAAGAAGCAGGGCGACTGCAGCAACGCTTCGGCCCGAAGACGATCGCGACGTTCGGGCGCGCGTTCGAATTCGCCGTCGACGACTCGAAGAAGATCGCTTTGAACCGCGCCGGCCGAGGAAGCAGCGGGACGTTGAACGTGAAGCGACCATTCGATGTCGTGTTCGGGCACGACACGCACGTGCGCGTTACGGGCGACGTTGCGACTCGCTCTGGCGCCCCGGGAGAAACGGCGTACCGTCGGGTGCTTACCGCGCTCGTACCCGACGTCGGCCGAAAAGGCGATACCTCATCCGGAGCGATGCCGGAACACGATATGGCGGCGATGGACGACGTACATGCCGCATCCAGCCCCGCGCCCATGACTTCATCGATGCCGATGGGGTCGATGCCAACGAGCGCGTCGCCTTCGCCGGCCGCAGCCGGAATGTCGAAATCCGGAAGCCCTCCAATGCCGATGACATCGGGAAAGCCATCGAACGGCATGCGGATGGGCGCCGGCATGGCGATGACGACGAACGCGAACGCGAACGGCGTCATGAGCATGTACGGCATGAGCAAGATGCCTATGAGTGACGACAAGATGTCGATGCAGTCGATGCCGGCGATCACCGATCTCGGCTCGCCGATGTCGCGGGAGGGATCCGGTACCGCGTGGCTTCCCGACTCGTCGACGACGTTCGGCCATATGAGCATGAGCGGCGACGACATGCTCATGACGCACGGTGCGGGTTTCGTGCGCTACAGCGATACGTTCACCGACCGCGGTAGCCGCACGCTGAACGCGCCGGATTGGTATATGGTTATGGGGTCGCATCCGCTGAGCCCCGCGTCGCAGCTCGGCGCGCGCATCATGGTCACGAGCGACTTCGCCACCGTCGGCGGCTTCGGCTATCCGGAGCTGTATCAAAGCGGTGAGAGCTTCCACGGTGAACCGCTTCACGATCATCAGCATCCGCACGATCTTTTCTCGGAGGCGGCGCTGACGTACTCGACGCAGATGAACCGCAGCTCGTCGGCCTACATATATTTCGGCTATCCAGGCGAGCCCGCGCTCGGGCCGCCGACGTTCATGCATCGGCTCATCGCCTACGATATGCCGGACGCCCCGATCGGACACCACTGGGAAGATTCGACGCACATCACCTTCGGTGTCGTGACGGCCGGCGTCTCCCTCGGCAAAGTCAAATTCGAAGGCAGTACGTTCGCTGGCCGCGAGCCGGACGAGGTACGCACGAATTTCGATCCGATTCGTCTGGATTCGGTGAGCGGCCGCGTGTCGTGGAATCCGACGGCGAATCTCGCGACGCAGATTTCGTTCGGTTATATCAAGAGCCCGGAGTCGTTGACGCCGCTGCTCGACCAGCACCGGACGACCGCGTCGATCATCTATAACGAACCGCTTGGACTCGGCCAGTTCTTCACGACGTCCGCGGTCTGGGGCCAGAATTACGAGAGCGACAACACCCGCTCGAACGCCTATCTGCTCGAAGCCGATTACCATCGCAGCTCGGACAGCGTCTACGCGCGGGCCGAATTCGTGCAGAAGAGCGGCAACGAGCTCGTCCTCGACTCGACCCCGACGCAGCTCGTCGTCTCGCATGACGTTGCAGAGACGCTCTTCCCAATCGGCGCATACACGGTCGGATACGTTCACGACTTTCGTCCGCCGCATATCGGCACCGTGCCGGGTCTTGGCGGTCAAGTTACTTTCAACACAAGGCCCGGTGCACTGACGCCATTCTATGGATCGGCGACGCCCTGGGGCTTCGAGCTCTTCGCGCGCGTTCGGCCTTCGACGCTACGATAGCTCCACTACCGTAATCGCTAAACGCTACCGTTTTCATGAGACCGGGAAAAGCGGAACGACGACTCCGAGGATGGCGATCGGCACCATACACGGTGAACGTCTCGAGTTCGTAGGAGAAACCGATCCTCGGTCGATGGCTTTGCCGGACGAGGATCGGCCCGCTTTCGTTCGCGAATGCTCGCGCGGAGGCGACGTGCGGTGATGACGGACGACCACTGGATCGAAATAAAGCGCATCGCCGCGCAACTCACGGCGTCGATGCTCGACGACCATAACGGCGACCCGGACGACCGTGAAACGGCTCGCGCGTTCGAGGTCATCTTTGCGGCGATCGAAGCTGCCTGACTGCGAATCGCGGCTCGCGGCGAAGCTGGCGCGTTATCGCGGGGCGACCGAACGCGAGCGCGAGATGGTCGCCCGGTTCTCGACGTTTCTCGCGAGTCACGACGATGCGTTCGAACGGACGCTTCTCGTCGGCCACGTGACGGGTTCCGCATGGATCGTCTCGCGCGACGGTCGCGCCGTCGTGCTGCTGCACCATCGCAAGCTCGACCGTTGGCTCCAGCCGGGCGGCCATGCCGACGGCGACGCCGACACGTTGCGCGTCGCGCATCGCGAAGCGGTCGAGGAAACCGGACTGGCGTCCGTCGCTGCGGTCGACGGCGAGATCTTCGATATCGACGTGCATGCGATCTCGGAGCGCGGCGACGAGCCCGCCCACGAGCACTTCGACGTTCGGTACGCGTTCTTCGCGGATCGCGAAGAAGCGCCGCGATCGAACGCCGAGTCGCACGCCATCGCGTGGATCCCGCTCGCCGAAATCGAGCGCTACGCGATCGACGATTCGGTTCGCCGCTTGGCGGACAAGACGCCGTCCCTGTTTCGCGTTCGCTGAACGCGTGATCGAACGACGGCCCCCGCCGTCGGACCCGCGAAGGGCGGCTCGATTTACGTCGCCCTTCGAACGGATCGGTAACGAGCGCCCACGTACGGCCAGGGAGCCTCGGCCGAACTCGTCGCCTACGGCACGATCCTCGGCGCGGACGTGCTCGGCTCACCGGTCAGCACGACGCACGTGCGCGCCTGGGCGTCGATGTTTCCCGTGTGCGCGTTCTTCGGTTCGATGATCTTCGCCGCGGGACTGCTCGTCGTCGCCAAGCTCGAAATACGAGGAAGGGGTCGAGCGGATCGTGCGCGGTACCTCGGCGGTCGAATCAGTCGAAACGAATGAAGAGGAGCGCCAGATCGTCCCGCAACTCTCCCTCGACGTATCTCCGTACTCGTCGGACGAGCGAATCCGCCGCTTCCTGAGCGCTCTCCGTCGGTGGGATCTCGGCGATCCAACGCATCGCGCCCTCGTCGGTCAGCATCTCGTGTCCGGGGTTGCGCGCTTCCGTAAGACCGTCCGTGGCCAAGACCAAGACGTCTCCCGATCGCAGCTGGAGACGCCGGCTGCCGAAATCTGCCTGCATCCCTAAACGCGCGAGCGTCGGAAAGACGATTCGGCCGGTCGGCGCGAGTTGCGTGATGGTTCGTTCGTGCTCGAGAAACGCGCCCCCATGGCCCGCGCTGCTGTACTCGAGGGTCAGCGTCGTATAATCGACGATCGCGAGGAAGAGGACGACGAAGTTATCCGGCGTCGACAGATGCCCGTCGAGCAGCTCTTCGAGTTTCGCGAGGAGCACGCTCGGATCGCGACGCTCGGATGCGACGAGGCCGCGGATGACGTACTTGATGAACGCGGTGTCGATCGCCGCCTCGATCCCCTTCCCGCTTACGTCTGCGATGAGGACGTATCCGAAGCGATCGTCGACGCGATGAACGTCGAAGAAATCGCCCCCGACGAGTGCGCCGCGCGTCGCCGACACGTACGCCGTCCCGATATCCGTTCCGGGCAGCGTATCCAAGCGATTGACGAAGCCTCGTTGCAGTAAGCCGACCGTTTCTCGCCCGATCCGGAGGTCGCTTTGAAGTCGACTTTGCCGGATCAGAAGAACGAGAATGCCGGATCCGACGAGGACGAGGGCGATCGTCGACGTGAGGGCGATCCGGTTGAAGTTCGCGTCGGCCGCCTCGCTCTGGCGCGCGGCTTCTCGCTCGAGCTCGACATCGATCGAGCGCGACGACGCGCGCATCGCATCGACGATCTCTTTTCCCAGCCGGGCCCGGCGGATCGAGTATGCC
>CAZZZK010000011.1:19979-21722 GCA_964658555.1 Vulcanimicrobiota bacterium
GGCGGCAACGCCAAGGACATCACCATGCTTCTTGGCAATTACCACGGCACCCCGTCCCACCCCGTCTCCGTTTTCGACGGTATCGCGCGGGCGGCGGGCGCAAACGTGCAGGTCGAGTATGCCGCCGGGCCGCCCGCGAGAATGGGGGCGGCGACGCGAGCGATCCAGGTCTCGTGGAGCCCGACGAGACGATGCAACGCGTCGCGGCCGGTTCGGCTCGATTGCGGGAGCGTGCCTTCGAGCCGGACCGCATCGCTCGCGAACTGCCGTTCGGCCGGAAGATAGGGTTGGAGAAATTCGCGCCGATCGCTCGATACGTATCCGCGGACGGCCGTCTCTTCGTCGAGCTGATCCTTGAGGAGTCGGCCGTTCGAAAGCTGGGCGAGCCGCACGTCGCGATCCGCGTCGTACAGCGCGTGCAGCAGCGCCCGGATCTCGAGCGACGTCACGAGTGAGATCGACGCGATGCCGAGCGCGAACGCGCCGATGCCGAGCCAGTACCGCCCCGTGCGTCCCACGCCGGCGAAGAGCGCCGGACCGGTTCGGAGCGCCTTCGAGAAAGCGAGCATCAAACTCCGGCCGTTTCGCGGGAGCGCGCGCGTCGTGCGACGCACCGCGCGTCCGTCGTTCGGGTCGTCAAGCTACCGCCGACGGTCGTGCGGCCCGGCATCCGTTTCACCTAACGTACGTATCGGCACGTTCCGGGGATTGCGAAACGCGCTCGACGGCGGCGAGCGGTCCGAATCGGTGCGGAGCGACGAACGCGCGATCGACTTACGCGAATTCGCGAATCCCTCGGGGATCGATGCGATCGAAACCCGCGTAGGGCCGCAGCGCCGCCGGCACGACCACGCTTCCGTCGGCTTGCTGATAGTTCTCGAGGATCGCGACGAGCGTCCGGCCGACGGCGAGCCCCGAACCGTTGAGCGTGTGCACGAGTTCCGGCTTCGCTTTGGGGTCGCGACGGAACCGGATCTGCGCGCGGCGCGCCTGGAAATCCGTGCAATTCGAACACGAGCTGATCTCGCGAAAGGCGTTCTGCCCGGGCAGCCACACTTCGAGATCGTACGTCTTCGCCGCATTGAAACCGACGTCGGCGCCGCAGAGCATCATCACGCGGTACGGCAGTTCGAGCTCTTCGAGCAGCGCCTCGGCATCGGCGGTCAGTCGTTCGAGCGTCCGATCGGAATGCTCGGGCTCGGTCAGCCAGACGAGTTCGACCTTCTCGAACTGATGCTGCCGGATGAGCCCGCGCGTGTCTTTTCCCGCGGCACCCGCTTCCTTGCGAAAGCACGGCGAATAGGCCGTATACTGCAACGGTAGCGAACCCGGGCCGAGGATCTCGTCCCGATGGAGCGCCGTGAGCGGCACTTCCGCGGTCGGGATCATGAACAGCTCGCCGTCGACGTCGCGGAACATCGCGTCGGCGAATTTCGAGAGTTGACCCGTCGACCACATCGTATCGCGCGTGACGAGATACGGCGGCACGATCTCCACGTAGCCGCGTTCGTACGCGCGCGCGAGAAAGAACGACGCGATCGCACGCGAGAGCTGCGCGCCCGCGCCGCGCAATACCGAGAAGCGGCTCCCCGAGAGCTTGGCCGCGCGTTCGAAATCGACGATGCCGAGCGACTCCCCGATCTCGAAGTGCTGCCGCGGCTCGAAGTCGAACGCGCGCGGCCTCCCCGACTCGCGGACGAGGACGTTATCGTCTTCCCCCGCGCCGTCCGGGACGGCATCGTC
>CAZZZK010000012.1:0-21036 GCA_964658555.1 Vulcanimicrobiota bacterium
CCCGATCGCGATCCCCGACGGCGTCGCGCCGCGCAGCTCGAGCTGCAGCGGATCGACGAACGTCTTCTCGTGCGCGACGACGAGCACGAGCAGCGCCGTCACGAGCGCGACCGATCCCGCTTCGAGCCAGAGCAGCGTCTCCGTCGAGAGCCGCACGTCGCGATACGCGAAGGCGAAGGCGATCGCGAGACACGCGAGCGCGGCACCGGTCCGCACGGCCGGACCGCCCGCGCCGAGCCCGTGCGCGAGCGTCTCCGCGAACACGGCGAAGCCCGTGATCCCGGCGACGCCGACGCAGAGATACGCCCAGAGCAGCGCCCAGCCGCAGAGCAGCCCGCCGCGCGGCCCGAACGCGCGCTCCGCGTACGCGTAGAGCGATCCGGGCGAGGCGGAGCGCGTTGCGAACG
Source organism: Vulcanimicrobiota bacterium (assembly GCA_964658555.1). Classification (GTDB taxonomy): domain Bacteria; phylum Vulcanimicrobiota; class Vulcanimicrobiia; order Vulcanimicrobiales; family Vulcanimicrobiaceae; genus CAZZYZ01. Next base: position 408 of record CAZZZK010000012.1, read on the forward strand.
TGCGGATCGCGAAGGCGACCGCGAGCAGCAGCACGGTTCCGAACGCGTAGGCGAGCCAGCTCGCGTTTCCGGCGGAGCCCGCCATCAGCGGGACGATCAGCACGGGCGTCAGCGTCGGCCCGAGCATCGCGATCGACTGCGCGAGGACCTCGCGGAACGCGAGCGCGTCCGCGCGCAGTCCGTTGTCCGCCCGGGCGCGCTCGTTCAGAGCTTCGCGTCCAGCGTCGCGAAGAGATTGAACGGCGTCTTCGCGCCGATGTAGCCCGCCGTGTTGAACGTCGTGTAGTACGAGTACGGGTACCGCAGCTGGATCGGCGCGCTCGCGAGCGGCGTGAAGTTGCCGACCGGTGCGAGGGCGTTGGACGGCAGCGACGAGTACTCGCAGATGTTCGGATCGTCCCACGCGTAGCCGCGCTGGAAGCAGCGGTCGACGATCCCCGTCGCCTGGACGCGCAGCGTCAGGCGTTTCGAGATGTCGTACGAGGTCGCGAAGTTGAGCGCGAGCCGCGACGGCTGCACGAACGCGCCGAGGTTGTCGAACTTCCCGGTGTAGACGTCGGGGATCTGCAGCGATCCCGTGCACGTCGTCGTATCGGCGGCCCCGTTCGTACCGACCGCGGCGCAGGTCGCGGGATTGTAGCCCGGCCAGACGAGCGGCGATCCGTAGGTCTTGCCCGCGGTGAACGTCAGCGTCGGCGTGACCGCGAACGGCCCCGACCGGTAATTGAGCACGAGGCTCGCGACGTGCGGCGTGATCCGACCGATGTCGGCGTTGTAGGTCGCGGGCAGGTTCTCGTACGTCGCGTACTCGCCGTTGCGATCGGAGAGCTGCTGCGGCGTCGCGTTGTAGTACGGATTCGGGATCGCGACGCCCGTCGGATTGCCGGCGGCGTCGACGCCCGCGAAGGTCGGCGTCGCGTTCGCCGCACCGTAGGTGCCGCAGAGGCGCGCGTTCGCGGTCGCGCAGGCCTTCGTGTACGAGTTGTACTGCTGGATCGTCGCGTTGATCGTATCGATGTAGTTGGTGCCGGGGGTGATGTCGTTGAATTTCGTGCGGCTCGCCGTGAACGCGTACGAGAGGACGAACGAGAGACCGTTGCGATCGAAGCTGCCCTTGTCGAACGCGAACTCGACGCCGTACGCGCGCGTCTGCCCGGTGTTGAGATTCGCGTAGATACCCTGCGCGCCGAGCGGCGTTCCCTGCACCTCGTTCGCGGTCGCGCGGTAGAACGGCGAGATCTTGAACGCGAGGTCGGTGCCCTTGAGACGGTGCTCGAGCGACGCGTCGTAGCTGTTGTCGGCCGACGGGACGAGATGGTGGTACGGCGTCGTGAAGCCGAACGGCAAGAACTGATCGAGGAAGACCGGGAGGTCTTGCTGGACCGTGTTGTACTCCTGATACGACGAGCCGAACTGCTCGGCGTAGCGTCCGTACGAGGCGCGCAGGACGGTGTCCGGATTGATCGCGAACGTCGCGCCCGCGCGCGGCTGCAGCTCGCCGAATTGCGTCGTGTGCGGGAGCGTGTTCACGAGGTTCGGCGAGCCGCCCGCGGCGCACGCCGGGAAGACGCCCGTCAGCGGATCGGGCGCGCCCCGCAGCGTCGAGGCGAGCTGCCCGGGCTGATAACAATATTCGCGGTTGTAGGCCGCGAACCAAAACGCGCGCGACGGATAGCCCGTCGCGAGATCGTCGAGGCGGTAGAGGAAGTTCTCGAAGCGCAGGCCGACGTCGAACGTCAGCTTCGAGGTCGGCCGGAATTGATCGCTCGCGGAATAGGCGGTGAAGTACGGCCGGACCGTGTCGATCTGGCCGTTGTAGCCGTTCTCGGTCACTTCCCAGCGCGCGCCGTTGACGGCCGCGGGAGAGCCCGCCGCCGTCTGCGTGCACTGCCCCCCGGCCGTCAGCGTGCAGGGCACGAGCGTCGTGCCGACGCCGAATTGCGACGCGAGGTTGTAGCCCGATGCCGCGTTCGTCGCGGTTGCCGGGAAGCAGCTCGCGTAGGTGCCGTCCGGCGCGTAGCAGTTCCCCTTCGCATCGACGTAGTTCGTCGAGACCGTGCCCTCGTTCGACGCGTTGTTGAACGTCTGGAGCTTCTGCGTCGAATACGATGCCGTCAACGTGAACAGGTTCTTCTCGTTGATCTGATCCACGTAGCGCGCGTTGAGTCCGAAGCCGTGCTCCTGCACTTCGTAATCGGCCGGGACGCTGCCGTAATTGAAATTGTCGCTCGACGGTCCGGTGAAGAACCAATTCGAGTAGTTGTCGTAGCCGAAGAGCCGGAGGTACGACTTGCTGTCGAAATTCTTCGTGTATTGCAGCTTGATGATCCCGACGCCGTTGCTGTTGCCGTCCCGCGAATCGGCCGGGAGCGCCTGTTGGAAGGTCCGGTGCGGGTCGCTGCCCGGGAACGACGTCTGCGTCAGGGTCTCCGTGCCGGTCAGCGGGGTCATGAGCGACCCCTTGTAGACGTAGTTGTCGAGAAAGTACGGTGCCGTACCGATCGCGTTCGTCTCGTAGGCGAGCCCGCCGAGATCGTTCGGCGACGAGTTGACCTGCGCGTTGAATTGGCTCGAGAGCAACAGCAGCTGCAGGTCGTCCTTGACCTCGCCGCCCTTGTGCGGGATCGCGAGGTGGAAGTTGCCGATGCTCTCGCGGTCCTGACCGTACGTCTGCTGGCCCGTCATACCGGGGGCGAAATAGGCGGAGCCCGCGCCGTCGTAGATCGTTCCCGCGCCGTTGACGCCGCCGCCGTTGCCGTTGGGCCCCGACGTCACGGCGATCGGATAGGCGAACCTGGGATCGCCCGCGCCGTCGAACTGGTCGACGAACCGGTACGACTGATCGGAACCCGAGAAGCCGAGATAGTAGGAGAAATTGCGGTCGGTCGTCGCGCCGCCGACCTCGAGCGAGAGCTTGTGATAGTAGGCCGGGCCGCCGATGCCGGCGGACGCGTCGACGAACCCGGGGCTCGTCCCCGTGCGGATGACCTGATTGATGTAGCCGGAGAGCCCCGTCGCGTCGGCCGACGCGGGCGCGCCGCCGGTGTAGACCTGCAATTCCTGTTGGCCGAGCGTCGAGAGCGTCGTCGTGGAGAACTGATCCGAATCGCGCTGCACGGGGATGCCGTCGAGCTCGTAGGCGACGTCGCTCTGGGCGCCGCCCCGAATCGTGAGATTCTGGCCCCAGCCGACTTGCCCGAGCTCGTAGCTGACGCCGGGCAACGCGGCGAGTCCGGCGTATGCCTGATCGATGCTGCCCGCGCCGCCGACCGTCGCCGACGCCGTCTGCTGCGCGGCGTTGACGGAGTAGACGTCCGTCGTCGTGCCGGATTTGACGAGGCCGCCCGTCGCGCGCGACGTGATGCGTCCGATCGTGCGGATCGTCTTGCCGAGTTCGACCGGCAGCGTCTGCGCCTGGTCGGAGACGATCGTGATTCCGGGGAACGACTGCGGATCGTAGCCCTGCGCTTCGGCGCTCAGCGTGTACGTATCGGGCGCGAGCGCGATGAAGACGAACGTGCCGTCCGCGCCCGTTCGCGTCGCCGCGGCCTGCGACGGCGACGTGACGGCGATCCGGACGCCCGCGATCGGCTGGTGCGTCGCGCGGTCGACGATCCGCCCGCGCAGCGTCCCCGTCGTGCCCGCGAACGCATCGCGCGCCTGGCCCGCGAGCGCGAAGAGCAGTACGGCGATCGCGAGGACCGCGAGCGAGAGCGCGCGCGCGGGAGAGGACGTTCGAGCCACGGAGGACCTCCAAACGACGAATGCCCCGGCCGCAAAGCGGTCGGGCTTATCCGGCGGATTCTCCCTCGAGGCGCGTCATTCGTGCTGTCGTTACGTAAATTTGCGGCGACGCGCGCGACGACTCGCCATTGACGAACGCGAAGACGCGGGTCCGCGCCGGGCGGAGGTTACGCGAGCTCGCCGACGGCGCGATACGCCTGATCGATCGCCTGGTCCGTATACGCGGCCGCGGCGGCGTCGGAATTCGCGATCGCGATCCGTCCGAAGCGGCGCCGGGCGACGTCCTTCGGGGTGGGGCCGCCGTCGAAAAAGCCGTCGGGATCCCAGAGCGGATTGTATTCGTAGGCGTAGCCGTGGGGCCACCGGTTGACGGTGATCCCCGCGATGTCGCGCGCCGGATCGAAGCCCGCGGGCCCGAGCATGCGCCCGAGCTGATCGCGGATCTCGCGTTCGAACGTCTCGAACGAGGTCGCGAGCAGCTCGGCGCGGCCCGCGCGGTGCTGGTCGCGTTCGGAGAGTCCCGGCCGGCACGGCGTGCGCAGCATCCGGACGAGGACGGGTTCGCTCGGATCGGCCGACGAGCGGTAGGCGCCGACGTCGACCGGATCGTCGAGACGGACCTGCGGATGGAACATGCCGGGCGCCGAGATGAACTTCACGCCGAGCCGCCGGAACGCGTGCCAATTGCGGATCGCGACGACGGAGTAGACGAGCGGCACCTTCGCGCCGTAGCGGAGCGCCTCGCGCTGCGGCGCGGGCAGCTCCGGCACGACGTAGGGCACGAGCATGTTGTACGTCGCCATCACGACGTGGTTCGCGCGCACGCCGTACGACGTGCCGAAGCGCGAGTACGCGACGTCGACGGCTGCCGCCGTGGCCGGGTCGCCGCGATGCCGGACGGAGACGACGGTGCTCGAGAGGCGGATCCGGACCGCGTTGCCGGGCCGGTCGAGCGTCCGGTAGTCGAGCTTCGCGAGGACGAGCGATTCCGGCGTCGTCCCGGCGAGCGAACCCGGGACGAGCGTTCGCACGAGCCCGCGCGCGATCGTCGCGTTTCCGTCGGGAAAGTGGAACTCGTAGGGCGGCTGGTTCGGCGTCGCGCTGCCCATCGCGGTGAAGCCCATCCGCGGGTACGGCCCGGCCGCGAGGCGCAGCCCGCGAAATCCCGCGAAGCCGAGCCCCCAGCAGTCGAGCGCGGTCACGCCGTCGATGCCGACGCCGAAGAGATCGTGCGTCCGCGTTTTGTAGAACGCGACGGTCTGCGCGTCGGCGCCGTGCACGTCCGTGATGAAGCGCTCGTAGGAGATGCGCGAGAGCCGCTCTTTCTTGGCGTCCGAATCGAGCTCCGGATACGGATCGGCCGCGGCCGTCTCGACGCGCAGCACGGCCTCGCGTGCCCGCGCGTGCAGCGGCGTCTTCGCGAGCCACGCCGTCCAGGCGGCCGCGCTCGCCTGCGGCGCGTCGTCCGCGAAGCCGCCCGGGATCCCCGTCACGAGCCGGTCCGCGCCGAAGGTCGCGCGGTCGAAGAAGACGGCGCCGCCGAGGCCGGCGTAGACCGCAGGGCGATCGTCGCGCTTCGCGAGCGCCGCGGGCCGGATACCGAGCTCGTCGAGCAGACCGCGGGCCGGCGGCGCGTACGGGAACGGCGATTCGATCGCGTACGTGCCGCCGTTGGCGAGCAGTAGCTTCCCGTCGACGACGAACTCGTTGCGCTTCGCGTGGCCGCCGACGTCGTCGTGATTATCGAGGATGAGGATGCGCGCGTCCGGCCGGCGCTTGCGATAGAAGTGCGCCGCCGCGAGGCCGCTGATCCCCGCGCCGACGACGACGAGATCGTAGCGTTCGCCCGTCGCGACGGCGCGTTCGTGCAGCGCGGCGAAGTCTCCGTCGCGCACGTCGTGGGCGATCTCGAAGCTGCCGGGGGAACTGCCGCGCATCCCCTCGAGCGCCGGCGGATCGTACCCGGGCCGGTCTTGCGGGAAGCCCCCGGCGGCGAACGAGGTGCCGGCCCGAGCCGGACGGCCGCCGGCCGCGATCGCGCCGAGCCCGAGCGCGACGCCGCCGAGGAAATCGCGTCGCGCGATCGGGCAGCCCATGCCCAGCGACCGGTCGGCTTCGACGTCGTCCATGTGCGCCGGTTCGACGCCGCGCGGGGCGATGGCTTTCCCGGTGCGTGCGTCGGGAGTCGTCCCGAATCGCCGCGGCGTCGGCCATCCGTCGCACGCCCTACCGGAGGCCCGGCGCGCGCCGGAGCCGTACTCAACGTTTCAGACGCTTATTCGCGGAGGCTACCCAGATCGTGCCCCTGACCCGAACGCGTACGGAAGAGCTCGCCCAGCGGCGCGAGCACGCCGTCGCGCGGGGCGTCTCCGCGGCGCACGCGCTCTTCGTCGCGCGGGCCGAGGGCGCGCGGCTGTGGGACGTGGACGGCCGCGAATACGTCGATTTCGCGGGCGGGATCGGCACGATGAACGTGGGCCACGGCGATCCGACCGTGCTCGCCGCCATGCACGCGCAGATCGACGCGTTCACGCACACGTGCTTCCAGGTCGGGATGTACGAGGGCTACGTCGCGCTCGCGGAGCGGATGTGCGCGCTCGCCCCGGGCGACGGGCCGAAGAAGGCGCTCTTCCTCTCGACGGGCGCCGAGGCGGTCGAGAACGCGGTGAAGATCGCGCGCAACGCGACGGGTCGCGGCGCCGTCGTTACGTTCGCGTACGGCTATCACGGCCGCACGCTGCTCGCGCTCTCGATGACGAACAAGGTCGCGCCGTATAAGCAGAAGTTCGGCCCGTACGCGGGCGAGATCTATTCGGCGCCCTATCCCGACGAGCGCAAGGGCTGGGATGCGGCGAAGGCGCTCGCCGCGCTCGACGAGCTCTTCGCGACGCGCGTCCCGGCGAGCGACGTCGCGGCGATCGTGATGGAGCCCGTGCTCGGCGAGGGCGGCTTCGTACCCGCGCCCGCGGCGTTCTGGCGCGGCCTGCGCGAGCGCTGCGATCGCCACGGCATCGTCCTCGTCGCCGACGAGATCCAAACGGGCTTCGGACGCACGGGGACGTTCTTCGCGATCGAGCAGACGGGCGTCGTCCCCGACCTCGTCACGTTCGCGAAGAGTATCGCGGGCGGCTTGCCGCTCTCGGGCGTCGTCGGCACGGCGAGCATCGTCGACGCGGTCGATCCGGGCGGTCTCGGCGGTACGTTCGCCGGGAATCCCGTCGCCTGCGCGGCCGCGCTCGCGACGCTCGACGTCTACGAACGCGACGGCGTGCTCGCGCGCGCCGTGCGGCTCGGCGCGGCCGTCCGCCGGCGGCTCGACGCGATCGCCGCGCGTTACCCGCGCGACGTGCGCGACGTACGCGGCCTCGGCCCGATGCTCGCGATCGAATTTTCCCCAGGCACCGAGCCCGGCGCTCCGAGCGTCGCGGCCCGCATCGCGACGGCGGCCTTCCAAGAAGGCCTCGTCGTGCTCACCGCAGGTCCCGGCGCGACGGCGCTCCGGTTCCTCGTCCCGCTCGTCGCTACGGACGACGAGCTCGAGCGCGGATTCGCCGCGCTCGATCGCGCGTGCGAGCGCGTTCTCGCACGTCGACACACCGTTCCATCCAGCGAGGCCCAAAATTCTTGAACGTACGTACGACGACGTAAAAGCGTATACGCAACACGTCCTAGCGCTCATCCACACGCCCGCGATCGATCGCGACGACGCATCCTGGATCGTCCGCGAGACGGTCGACGGCTTCCGCGATTACGTCAATCCGGGTTTCCTCGAATATCGGAAAGCGGGCGCGCACGGCACGCTCGCGGCCGCGGTCGAGTGGTCCGACGGCGGGAACGTCTTCACGGACGTCAACGGCCGCGAGTACATCGACTGTCTCGGCGGCTTCGGGATCTTCAACGTCGGGCACCGGCATCCCAAGGTGATGTCGGCCGTGCGCGCGCAGCTCGACCGGCAAGCGCTGCACAGTCAGGATCTCCTCGATCCGCTGCGCGCGATGCTCGCGAAGACGCTCGCGATGCTGACGCCGGGCGATCTCAAATACTCGTTCTTCTGCAACAGCGGGACGGAGTCTATCGAAGCCGCGCTCAAGCTCGCGCGCGCCTACGATCCGCACAAACAGAAGATCGTCGTCGCGACGCGCGGTTTTCACGGGAAGAGTTTCGGCGCGCTCTCCGCGAGCGGCAAGGCCGCGTTCCGGCTGCCGTTCGGCCGCATGCTCGCGGGCTTCCAGCACGTGCCGTTCAACGACGTCGCGGCGCTGCAGGACGTCTTCATCACGAGCCGCGCGACCGGCGACGACGTCGGTGCGGTGCTGCTCGAGCCGATCCAAGGCGAGGGCGGCGTCATCATCCCGGACGACGGTTATCTGCCGGCCGTGCGCGTGCTCTGCGACGAGTTCGGCGCGCTGCTCATCCTCGACGAAGTGCAGACCGGCATGGGCCGCACGGGGAAGATGTTCGCCTGCGAACACTACGGCGTCGTGCCGGACATCCTCTGTCTCGCGAAAGCGTTCGGCGGCGGCGTCATGCCGGCGGGCGCGATCGTCGCGACGGAAGCCGTCTTCTCGCGGCTCTTCGATAACCCGTTCCTGCACACGACGACGTTCGGCGGCAACCCGCTCGCCTGCGCGGCCGCGCTCGCGACGATCGACGTCCTCATCGAGGAGCGGCTTCCCGAGCGCGCCGCCGAGCTCGGTGCGTACATGCTCGACGGCCTGCGCGAGGCCGTGCGCGGCTACGAGGATATCGTCGTGGACGTGCGCGGCAAGGGGCTGCTGATCGCGCTCGAATTCGCGAGCGACGAAGTCGGCTTCGCGGCCTCGAAGTTTCTCTTCGATCGCGGCGTCCTCGTCGCGGGGACGCTCGTCAACTCGCGCGTCATCCGCATCGAACCGCCGCTCACGCTCGAATACGCGCAGGCCGATCGCATCTTCGCGATCCTGCGCGACGCGGTCGTCGCCCTCGCCGGCGATTCGCCGGTCGCGAAGAGCGCGTAACCGCGCGTTTCGCTCCGCGCCGTTCCGGTCGCCGTGCGGCCGGACGGTGCGACCGATCGCCAGCGATCGAAACCTTTCCGTTCGGAGATTGACGTATGCTTCACGCAGAGCCGGCCGCGCATCCGACCCCGGGAACACCCGACGCAAACGCGCGCTCGTCGGCGCTCGGCGTGCTCGATCATCTCGAACGCGGCGACGACGGTACGGTGCTGATGTTTCTGGACGGCGCGTTCGTGCCCGCATCGGACGGCGGATCGCGGGCGTGCGTCGATCCGGCGACGGGCGAGGAGATCGTCCGCGTCGCCGAGGGGACGCAGGCCGATATCGAGCGCGCGATCCTCGTCGCGCGCAGCGCCTTCGATACGGGATCGTGGGCGGAGACGCCCGCGCTCGAACGCGCCCGCCTGCTCGTCGCACTCGCGGACGCGGTCGACGCGCATGCGGACGAGCTCGCGACGCTCGAAACGCTCGGCTGCGGGAAGCCGCTGCGCGAAGCGGCCTACGACGTCGCGGACGCGGCGAACTGCCTGCGCTACTACGCGGGCATCGCGACGAAGCCTCACGGCGAGACGTACGACGTGCCCGCTCCCTCGATGAGCTTCACCGTGCGCGAACCGATCGGCGTGTGCGGGATGGTCGTGCCCTGGAATTATCCGCTGCTGATGGCGATCTGGAAGATCGCGCCGGCGCTCGCGGCCGGCAACGTCTGCATCCTCAAGCCGTCGGAGTTCACGCCGCTCTCGGCGCTCCGGCTCGCGAAACTCGCCTGGGATGCGGGGCTGCCGGACGGCGTGCTCGCGGTCGTCCCGGGCGCGGGGCCCGTCGTCGGGGCGGCGCTCGCGGAGAGCGAACTCGTCGATAAGATCGCCTTCACCGGGAGCGTCGCGACGGGCCAGACGATCATGCGAGCCGCCGCCGGGAACGTGAAGAAGATCTCGCTCGAACTCGGCGGGAAATCGCCGAACATCGTTTTCGACGACGCCGACTTCGCGACGGCCGTCGATTACGCGCTCTTCGGCATCTTCGCGAACGCGGGCCAGGTGTGCTCGGCGGGCTCGCGCCTCCTCGTACAAGACACGATCGTCGATCGCTTCCTCGCGGAGCTCGTGCGCCGCGCGAACGCGATCGCCGTCGGCGACGGTCTCGATGCCGAGACCGAGATGGGACCGCTCGTCAGCGCCGTGCAGCGCGAGCGCGTCGAGCGCTACATCGCACTCGGAAGAGAAGAGGGTGCGACGCTGCTCTGCGGCGGCGCGCGTGCGAGCGTCGCGGGCCGCGACGGCGGCTACTATCTGCAACCGACGATCTTCACGGATACGACGCCGCAGATGCGGATCGTGCGCGAGGAGATCTTCGGGCCCGTGCTCGTCGTGCAGACGTTCGGCGACGAAGCGAACGCGGTCTCGCTCGCGAACGATAGCGAGTTCGGTCTCGCGGGCGCCGTGTTCACGAACGACGGCGCGCGCGCGCAGCGCGTCGTACGCAAACTGCGCGCCGGGATCACGTGGGTGAACGCCTATCACCCGACCTACAACGAAGCGCCGTGGGGCGGCTACAAACGCTCCGGCATCGGCCGCGAGCTCGGCACGTACGGCTACGACGCCTACACCGAGGTGAAGCAGATCAACGTTAATCTGGCGGTCGAGCCGACGGGCTGGTTCCGCGACGTAACGTAGCCGGACGAACGATGTGAGGGGCGTTTCTGCAACGATCGCTCGAAAAGGAGATACGATGATCGCAGCATCGTACGTCGATCGACGGGAGCCGGCTTGGACGACGCCGATGTCACGCCGAGCCTCGACCTCTTCATCGATAAAAGGCAATCGATTCGCGCGGTCGTCGCTCGCGAGCGGTTTGCATTCGATCGATCGGCGGACGAAAACGGTATCCGCCGTCATCTCGGTGAAGGCGCCGTGCGAAACTATTTGCGTTTTTAACGGATAACGGGGTTTCATGTCGTCGTTTCGTCGGACCGCCAATTCGGAGCGTCGCGCCTTTCGTCGCGTGGTCTCCTCGCTCGCGGTCGCCGCATGCGCGGGGTCGCTCGAGGTCGTCTCCGGCGTCGGGCGACTCCCGGCCGTCGCGCAAGCGCAGCCCGACTATCGGTGCGTCCCGTTCACGCTCGAAGCGCACTACGAATCGCCGCAGCTCGTCGCCGGGAAAGACGGCGTGGTCTGGTATGCGGATAAGAATGCGAATCGGCTCATTCGCGTCGCTCGCGATCATTCGTCGAAGTCGATCATTCCGGTCGGTACCACGACGGAGGCGCTCTACGCTCTGACGCTCGCGCCCGATGGGGCGATCTGGTACAGCAAAGATAAGGCCCACGTCATCGGACGCATGCCGCCGGGAGGCGGAAAAGGCTTCGAATACGAGCTGCCCGGGCCGAACACGTTTACGACCGGGATCGCGGCGGCGCCCGACGGCCGGATCTGGTACGACGATCCCGTCGCGAATAAGGTCGGCGTCATCACCAAGGACGGGAACGTCACGTCGTACGATGCGCCGGTGATCAACGGGTCGCCGGCATCGCCGCAAGTCGGGATCGCCGTCGCGAAAGACGGTTCCGTTTGGGTGACGTCGCTCGCGCATAACGCGATCTACCGCGTCGATCCCGGCGACGGAACGTTCAAAAAGTTCGACATCGCGACGCCGGAGGCGCAACCTGAGGCGATCACGGCCGGAACGGACGGCGCGCTCTGGTTCGTCATGCCGGCGGTGCACAAGATCGGCCGCATCACGACCGACGGTCAGATCACGGAGTACGCTCAGAAGCTCCTCGGCCTCCACGGGATCGCGGCCGGCCCGGAAGGTGCGATCTGGTACAGTTCCGCCCAGGGGATCGGCCGGATCGATCCGGCGACGGGCCACGTGCACACGTATGCGTGCGACGGCGGCGGCGGCCTCGCGATCGGTCCGGACGGGCACCTCTGGGTCCTCGGCGACGGGCAGATGTTCGTCGTTCGGCCGCGCACGGAGAGTACGAAGGCTCGCGCGACCCGCTCCTGAGGCGGCCCGAACGAACGCGTGAAGGGGAAGAAGCGTCGAAGACACCAAACACGGCGCGACGTACCGGCCCGGGTCTTCCGGCTATCGGCTCGGTGCGGATCGATTCGAGCGGAGTAGAACGTGAACGATAAAGAGCTGGTGCTCACCCAAGAGGGCTTGACGAAGCTCGAGCAGGAGCTCGAAGAACTCAAGACCGTCCATCGCCGCGAAGTCAACGATCGCATCCGGCACGCCAAAGAGTTCGGCGACATCTCCGAAAACGCGGAATACGAAGACGCGAAACAGGAACAGGCGTTCGTCGAAGGCCGCGTACTCAAGGTCGAGGCGATGATCCGCAACGCGCGCATCATCGATTCGTCGGAGTACGCGCAGGACGAAGTGCATCTCGGTGCGACCGTGAAGCTCAAGGAAGCCAAAGGCGGCGCGACGCACGAGTTCACGATCGTCGGCTCGACCGAAGCCGACCCCGCGAACGCGCGCCTCTCGAACGAATCGCCGCTCGGCGCCGCGCTCATCGGCAAGAAGAAAGGCGACACGATCGAAGTCTCGACGCCGCGCGGCGTCAACGCGTACAAGATCGAAGCGATCAACTCGACGAAGAAGAAGGTCGCGAAGAAAGCTTCGTAGGTTATGGAATCCCCGCCCGCGGAACGCGGCGACGATCTCGGCCGCCGCGAGCGCGAGCTCCGCGAGCAGCGCCGCACAAATCTGGAAACGCTGCAGGCGGCGGGCTCCGATCCCTTCCGCGAAACGCGCTACCCCGTCGACGCGCACGCGACGGATCTGCTCGAACGCTACGCCGATCTCACGTCCGAGAGCGAGCCCGTCACGGAGACGGCGTCGCTCGCGGGCCGTATGCTCGGCCTGCGAAAGATGGGCAAGGGCGCGGTTTGGGCCGATCTCTGGGATCGCAGCGGCCGGCTTCAGATCTACGTCCGCTCGGACGCGGTCGGCGAAGAAGCCTTCGCCCGGTTCGACGCGCTCGATCTCGGCGACATCGTCGGCGTGACGGGCGTGCCGTTCCGATCCAAAAAGGGCGACCTGACGCTGCGCGTCGCGTCGTTCGCCGTGCTCTCGAAGGCGCTCGCGCCGATGCCCGACAAATGGCACGGCCTGCAGGACGTCGAGAAGCGCTACCGTCAGCGTTACGTCGATCTGATGATGAACGAGGACGTGCGTCGCATCTTCATCACGCGTTCGAAGATCGTCTCGGAGATGCGGCGCTTCTGCGACGCGCGCGGATTCATCGAATGCGAGACGCCGACGATGCTGCACGTCGCGGGCGGTGCCGCGGCGCGGCCGTTCCGCACGCATCACAACGCGCTCGACGTCGATCTCGATCTGCGCATCGCGACGGAGCTCAATCTCAAGCGGCTCGTCGTCGGCGGCCTCGAACGCGTCTACGAGATCGGCCGGATCTTTCGTAACGAAGGCATCGACACGACGCACAATCCCGAGTTCACGATGCTCGAACTCTACGCGGCGTATTGGTCCGTCGACGAGATGATGGCGTTCAACGAAGCGCTCTTCGCGCATCTCGTCGAGGTGGTGCTCGGCGGCACGCAGGTCACCTACGGCGACAAGACGCTCTCGTTCGCGACGCCGTTCGCGCGGATCGGCTACCTCGAAGCCCTCGAGCGGTACGGCGATCTCGAACGCGCCGAGATCCTCGACCCGGCGGGCGCGCAGCGCATCCTCGCGCGCCTCGGCATGCCGGCATCGCAGACGCACGCCCAGGCGCTCGACAAGATCTTCGAACGCGTCGTCGAGCCGCATCTCGTCGACCCGACCTTCGTGCACGATTATCCGGTCGCGATCTCGCCGCTCGCGAAGCGCAAGGCGGACGATCCCGAGATCGTCGATCGCTACGAACTCTTCGGAGCGAACGTCGAACTCTCGAACGCGTTTACCGAGCTCAACGATCCGGGCGATCAGCGCGCGCGCTTCGAAGCGCAGATCCTCGAACGGCGGCAGGGCGACGACGAGGTGCCGCCGCCCGATTGGGATTACGTCGCGGCGCTCGAATACGGGCTGCCGCCGACCGCCGGCATCGGGATCGGGGTCGACCGGCTCGTCATGCTGCTCACGAACCAGCAATCGATTCGGGAGGTCATCCTCTTCCCGTTGCAGCGACCGCTGCCGGCATAGGTCGGCCGCCTTCGGACGGTATTCGGACGCTGGCTGGACGACGGCGAGTTAGCCTTCGCTCATGGAAAGACGTCAGCATCTCGACCTCCTCGAACGCCTGACCCCGCGCGAGTGCGAGGTCGCCGAGCGCGTCGTCGCCGGCGCATCGAACGGCCAAACGGCCGTCGCCCTCGGCCTGAGCCGCCGGACCGTCGAGAACCACCTCGCGAACATCTATCGCAAACTCCGCATCACGTCGCGCGAGCAGCTCGCCGCGGTCGCGATCGCCTCGCTCGCGATCGACGACGCCGCACCGGCCGCACCCCGTCTCGATGCGGAGACGGCGGTGCGCGATTGGCGGGCGACGGCCGTCCTCTTCCGCCGGGCCCCGGCCGTCGAAACGCACGCCTGACTCCGGTTCGCGGCGCGAGGTCGTATCGGCGGCTCGCGCCGAAACGGATCGGCAGCATGACGGCTGCCGACTTCGACGTCTCCGGAGCTCTCGAACGCGCGCGGGCGCTCGTCGCGATCGAGCGCGATGCGATCGCGAACGCGGCGAACCTCGCCGCGTTCGTTCGACAAGAGCTGGGCGCGCTCAACTGGGCCGGCTTCTACATCGTGCGGCGCGATCAGCTCGTGCTCGGCCCGTTCTGCGGCAAGCCCGCGATCGTGCGGATCGCCCGCGGCAGCGGCGTATGCGGTTCGGCGTGGGACCAGTGCCGGACGCTCGTCGTGCCGGACGTCCACGCGTTCGCGGGGCACATCGTGTGCGACATCGCGTCGCGCTCGGAGATCGTCGTCCCGCTCGTGCGCGATCGGCGCGTCGTCGCGGTGCTCGACGTCGATAGTCCGATCCCGGCCCGCTTCGGAGCGCCGGAGCGTCGCTTCCTCGAATCGCTCGCGGCGCTGCACGTCGAGGCCTCCGACCCGTTCTGAGCGAGCGGGCCGCCGCGACCTACCGCGTCGTCATCGAGTACGACGGGACGGATTTTCACGGCTTCCAATATCAGCCGGGGTTACGGACGATCGCGGGGAGCGTCGAAACGGCGCTCGGCTCGCTCTTCGACGAGCCCGTCAAGGTGACGGTCGCGGGGCGCACGGACGCGGGCGTTCATGCGTCGGGCCAGGTCATCTCGTTCGTCTCGCACGACCGCTTTCCGGTCGAGCGGCTCGCGATCGCGCTCAACACCGTCCTTCCGGACGATCTCTCGGCGCGCGCCGCCGCGCGCGTCGGCGCCGACTTCTCCGCGCGGAACTCGGCGCTCGCGCGGCACTACGTCTACACGGTGCTCAATCGCCGTCATCCCTCGGCCGTGTGGCGGCGGTTCGCGGCGCACGACTACCGCGAGCTCGACGACGACCGCATGCGCGCGGCGGCGGAGCATCTCATCGGGCAGCACGATTTCGTGACGTTCTGCGGCGTCGTTCCCGACCGCGGAACGACCGTCCGCACGTTGCACTCGATCGCGATCGAGCGCGCCGGCGACCTCGTGCGGTTCCGCTTCGGCGGGATCGGCTTCTTGCACCGCATGGTGCGCATCATCACGGGGACGCTGCTCGACGTCGGAGCCGGCCGCCGCACGCCCGAGAGCGTCGCCGCGATGCTCGCCGCGCGCGACCGCCGCATCGCGGGCCCGACCGCGCCGCCCCAAGGCCTCTGCCTCGTCAACGTCGTCTACGAACGCTTCGAATCCGCCCGCCCCGACCACCCCACCGCGTAAAACGCGGACGGACCCACACTCCAATTCATCGCAGCTCGAGGAGGCGAACCCCGCGCCTCCCCGCTCAGTCGTCGTAGCGGTTGACGAGGATCTTAATCTGCCGCGTCTTGCTCGAACGCAGGAACGTGATGTTCACGTGCTGGCGGCCGAACGCGAAGAGGAAGATGTAGTCGAACGATTCCGCACCGTCGCCCTCCTTGCGGGCGAAGCGCTGGAAGCGGCCCATGAAGTCCTGCACGGCGGTGCACGGCGCGACGTCGGTGAAAAAATTCCGGCCGAGCACGCGCTCCTTGGAGAGGCGCGCGAGGCGAGACTCGTAGCTGTTATACTGTTCGATGTTGCCGTCGAGATCGACGGCGATCAATCCGAACGGCAAAGCATCGATTTCGTCTTCGGAGAGCTCGAAGAGGTCGGTTGCTTCGAACATGCGTCGATCTCTCGTTACCTTCGTGAGGAGCGTTCCCTCTTGACCGACGACCGGCGCGGCCTCGGCAGCGACGACCTCGACCGGCTCTGCGCGCAGGGTCGCGTCGAAGCGATCGCGCGGCGCGCCGTCGTGCCGCTCGACGGTCCGACGGTCGTCGTCGTGATCGGGGGGTTCTTTCGGATCTTCCGCAACGCCGCGTTCGTGCGCGACGTGACGCTCGGACTCGCGTCGCGCGGCGACGTCCTGGCCCCGAGCGCCGCGTTCGGCGATCGCCCGACCGAGACGGGCGCCGAGGCCCTCGCCGAAGGGCACGTCCTGCTGCTCTCGCCCGATGCGTGGAATCTCGGCGCGTCGGCCGAACCCGAACTCGCGCTCAAGATGGCGTTCTCGATCGCGCGCCGGGTGAACCGGCTCCAGGCGAAGGTCGAACAGTTCAGCCGAGCCGGGGTCGAGGGCCGGGTCGCGAGCAGCCTGCTCGAACTCGCGACCGATTTCGGGACGCAGACGCAGGCGGGGCCGCGTCTGGACATCCCGCTCTCGCAGGAAGATCTCGCCCGGCTCGCCGGCACGACGCGGGAGACGTGCTCGTCGACGATCGCCGAGTTCGCCCGGCGCGGCCTCGTGCGCGGCGGCCGCCTGCGGGGGCTGCTGCTGCTCGATCCCGCGGGCCTGCGTGCGCTCGTCGACGCGTGAGCGTTGACACGCCTGGCCCGCTCCTATAATATAGGCGGGTTGTCCCCGGGCCCTCGTCCGGCCCTTCGTTTTTCATAAGGCTACGATGCGCACCTATCAGCAGAAGACCGCCGAGACCTCGCACGATTGGTATGTCGTGGACGCGGCCGGTTTGCGCTTGGGCGTCGTCGCCGTTCGCATCGCGCGGGCACTCTCCGGGAAGCACAAGCCGACCTGGACGCCGCATATCGACGACGGCGATCACGTCGTCGTCCTCAACGCCGACAAGATCGAGCTCGGCGGCGACAAGTGGAATCAGAAGGTCTACCATCGTCACAGCGGCTTTCCGGGCGGGCTCCGTACCGAGACCGCGCTCGAAGTGAAGCGCAAGTACCCCGAACGGCTGATCGAACGCGCCGTCCGCGGGATGCTGCCGACCAATCGCATGCGCGACGTGCAGCTGCGACGCCTCAAAGTCTACGCGGGTGCCGAGCATCCGCACGCGCCGCAACAGCCGAAGGAGCTTTTCTAGGTGGAGACGTCCGAATCGTTCGGCGGGACCGGCCGCCGCAAGCGCGCCGTCGCCCGCGTGAAGCTCGTGATGGGTCAGGGCCTCATCACCGTGAACAAGCGTCCGGTCGAGGAGTATTTCCCCCGGCCGAGTCTGCTGCAGATCGTGCGTCAGGCGCTCGAGGTGACGGAGACGTCCTCGCGCTTCGATATCCACGTGAAGACGCAGGGCGGCGGCGTCGCGGGGCAGGCCGGGGCCGTGCGCCACGGGATCGCCCGCGCGCTCGTCGAGATGGACGAAGCGATGCGCAGCCCGCTCCGGAAGAACGGCTTGATGACGCGCGATCCGCGCGAGAAAGAGTCGAAGAAGTACGGCCGCAAGCGGGCGCGTAAGCGCTTCCAGTTCTCGAAGCGCTAAGCTCGAGTTCTCGGCGGAACGGGCCTCGCATCATGCGAGGCCTTTTTCTTGGCGACCGGCCGCCCGCCGCGTACGGCCCGGCGGCATCGCCGAGTGTCCGTCCCGGCGGATCGTCGCGTGCGATCTCGCTCGGCCGGGCGCGTTCGTATCGCGCTCCGCCCATGTGTGCGTAGCGTTCCGCAGCCGCCGGGGCGACCCGCGCGAGACGTTCGGCCGTCGCCGTCTTCGCGGTGCGACGCGCACGGCGTACGAGGTGCTATCGACGATCGTGAAAGGTCGTTCCGCGCCAAGCGGCGGCAGGTAGGAACTTCGTACCGTCCCTCCAACGCCAATGGACGCAAGTCAGCGAATGGAGAACACATGACCGCTACGCTCGAACGCCAAGAGCTCTTCGATCTCAGCAAGCTCGGGATCGATAATCCGTTCAAACGTCGCTACGACAATTTCATCGGCGGTCGTTTCGTCCCGCCGGTCAACGGACAATATTTCGCCAACGTGAGCCCGGTGATCGGGCAACCGTTCACGGAGGTCGCGCGTTCGACCGCCGAGGACGTCGAGAAGGCCCTCGATGCCGCTCACGCCGCGAAGGATGCCTGGGGCCGGACGCCCGTCGCGCAGCGCGCCGGCATCCTCAATAAGATCGCCGATCGGATGGAAGAGAAACTCTCCGTCCTCGCGCTCGCCGAGACGATCGACAACGGTAAGCCGATCCGCGAGACGACGTTCGCCGACATCCCCCTCGCGATCGATCACTTCCGCTACTTCGCCGGCTGCATTCGCGCGCAAGAGGGCGGCATCAGCGAGATCGACGGCACGACGGTCGCGTTCCACTACCACGAGCCGCTCGGCGTCGTCGGTCAGATCATCCCCTGGAATTTTCCGATCCTCATGGCGGTCTGGAAGCTCGCACCCGCGCTCGCCGCGGGCAACTGCGTCGTTCTCAAGCCGGCCGAGCAGACGCCGGCATCGATCATGGTGCTGATCGAGATGATCGCCGATCTCTTGCCGCCGGGCGTCCTCAACATCGTCCAGGGCTTCGGACTCGAAGCGGGCAAGCCGCTGGCATCGAATAAGCGCATCGCGAAGATCGCGTTCACGGGCGAGACGACGACGGGCCGCCTCATCATGCAGTACGCGTCGCAGAACATCATCCCGGTGACGCTCGAACTCGGCGGCAAATCGCCGAACGTCTTCTTCGCCGACGTCATGGAGAAGGACGACAAGTTCTTCGACAAGGCGCTCGAAGGCTTCGCGATGTTCGCCCTCAATCAGGGCGAAGTCTGCACGTGTCCGTCCCGCGCGCTCGTGCAAGAGTCGATCTACGAAAAGTTCATGGAACGCGCGATCGCGCGCGTCGAGAAGATCAAGCAGGGCAATCCGCTCGACATGAACACGATGATCGGCGCGCAAGCGTCGAGCGAGCAGCTCGAAAAGATCCTCTCGTACATCGACATCGGCAAACAGGAGGGCGCGAAAGTCCTCACGGGCGGCGCGCGCAATCAACTCGACGGCGCGTTCAAGGACGGATACTACGTCACGCCGACCGTCCTCGAAGGCAAGAACAGCATGCGCGTGTTCCAGGAAGAGATCTTCGGGCCCGTGCTCGCGGTGACGTCGTTCAAAGACGAAGCCGACGCGCTCGAGATCGCGAACGATACGCTCTACGGCCTCGGCGCGGGCGTCTGGTCGCGCGACGTCAATACCGCGTATCGTATGGGCCGCGGCATCCAGGCGGGCCGCGTGTGGACGAACTGCTACCATCTCTATCCCGCGCACGCGGCGTTCGGAGGCTACAAGTCGTCGGGCATCGGGCGCGAGAATCACAAGATGATGCTCGACCACTACCAGCAGACGAAGAACGTGCTGCAGAGCTACAGCGACGACGCGCTCGGGTTCTTCTAGGCCGTTCTCTTGGAAGACGCGCGACGCGTCGACGCGACGCCGAAGGCTCTCGAGCTGATCGAGAGCCTTCGGGCCCGTCACGGCGACTTGATGTTCCATCAGTCCGGCGGATGCTGCGACGGCAGCAGCCCGATGTGTTTTCCGCTCGGCGATTTCATGCTCGGCGATTCCGACGTTCGGCTCGGCGAGATCGGCGGCGCGCCGTTCTACATGAGTCGGGAACAGTTCGAATATTGGAAGCATACGATGCTGATCATCGACGTGGTCCCCGGCCGCGGCGGCATGTTCTCGCTCGAGAACGCCGAGGGCGTGCGTTTCCTGACGCGTTCGAGAATGTTCACCGCCGAAGAATCGGCGCGCCTCGCGCCGGTAACGAGCGGCGCCGGTCCGTCGGCATCGCGCGCCGTCTCGCCCGCGTAGCCCGCGCTCGCGGAGGCCGGCGAACGGCCGATATCAGCGCGGCGCGGGCGTGATCGCGAAGACGGAGACGAGCTCCGAGCGTCCCTTCACGCGGGCTTTGACGCGCTCGATCGGCAGCGCGATCGGCCCCGCGTCGATGTACGTCGCTTCGTCGCAGTAGATCGATCCCGCGGGTGCGGCGCTCTGGAGACCGTTCGCGAGATTGACCGCGTCGCCGATCACCGTGTAGTCCATGCGGCGCGTGCTGCCGAAATGCCCCGCGACGACGTCGCCCGTCGCGAGCCCGATCGAGATGACGAGCGGATACCCGATACGCGGTTCGAGATCCGCCACGATCTCCTGGAGGCTGATCGCCGCCGCCACGGCCCGCGCGGCATCGTCCTCGCGCGCGCGCGGCGGTCCGAAGACCGCCATCATGCCGTCGCCGTAGAATTTGTCGAGCAGGCCGTCGTGTTCGAAGACGACCCGTACCGCTTCTTCGAAATAGCCGTTGAGGATCTCGACGACGCGTTCGGGAGGCAAACGCGCGGCGAGCGACGTGAACCCGCGCACGTCCGCGAAGAACATCGTCGCACGCGTCCGGACGCCGCCGAGTTTGAGCGGGCGCGGATCCTGCATGAGCGAGGTCACGATGTGCGGCGCGAGATAGCGCGAGAACGACTCGCGGACCTTATGCGCTTTC
>CAZZZK010000013.1:0-20540 GCA_964658555.1 Vulcanimicrobiota bacterium
ACCTGGACGCCCTGCTGGCCGACCTGCCCGGCCCGTCGCCGCTGAGCTCGGCGGGAACGTTCGTCGGCCCGGTCGCGGCGTGGGGCGTGCAGACGTCGGGCGGAACGGGCGGGTCGGGCGGCGGAATCTCGGCGTACTTCGCACAGCCGGCCTATCAGATGAGTCTGCCCGGCGTGACCGGCACGATGCGCAACGTCCCGGACGTCGCGATGGTCGGCGACCCCGGCACCGGAGCGGCATTGCTCGAGAATGCCGATCCGGCGCTCGGAGGCGCGCTCCTGGGACCGATCGGCGGAACGAGCCTCGCCGCGCCGCAGATGGCCGCGATGTGGGCGCTCGTCCTGCAAGCCTGTAAGCAGACCGCCTCGTGCGCGACGGCCGGCGGGACGCATCCGTATCGCCTGGGCAATCCCGCACCGCTGTTGTACGGCTTCTACGCGTCGGCGACGAAGTATCCCGCGACGTTCCTACCGGTCGGGCTCGGCTCGAACTCGCTCTTGCCGTACTGTTATCAATTTGCGGCGAGCGATCCGACGAACTGTCCGACGCCCGCTCCCGGAGCGACCGCGACTCCGCTGCCGAGCCCGGCGCCGCTCGATCCCGGATTCACGGCGACGCCGGGGTACAACACGGTCACCGGCCTCGGCGTCCCGTTCGCGCGCGCGCTCATCAAGAGCGTCGTCGGGATCTAAGCCGGCCGCGGGTGCGCGCCGCTACCGAGCGGCCGGCAGAAGATCTTCGGCGTCGAGGGAGCAACCGCGCGGCGGCGCTTCGCTCGCGCGGCCGAGGAGCACGATGCCGTCCGGCGTCGCGTAGCCGAGGTCTTCGGTCTCGATCGCGACGACGGACGAGCGGTTCCCGAGATCGACGTGGCGGAGCGTCCCCGTCTCGCCCGCGGCGACCTCGCGGCCGTTCGCGTCGACGACGAGCGGTCGGAGCCACGGGGGCGCGGCTTTCGCGCGCGGCGATGCCGCGCGCGTCGCGGGTGCGTCGTAGTACTGGCCGACGAGTTCCGTCATGCCGTATTCCGCGACGATCGCGTCTCGGGCGATGCCGAGCGCATCGGAGAGGCGCGCGTACATCTCGTCCCGCGCGACGACGCGCGCGCGGCCTTTGAAGCCGCCCGTCTCCATCACGCGCGAACCGGCCGGCGCGACGAATCGCGTGCCGAGGGAGGCGAGTGCGTCGAGCAGCGCCGCGAATGCGAACGCCGTGCCCGCGACGCAGACCGGCTGCGCGTCCGCGATCGCCCGCCGCATCGCGCGCGAGAATCCCGAGGCGTCGACCGCGTCGTCGTCGAGAAAGTACGCCGCCTTCCCATCGCCGCGTAAGACGGAGACGTGACCCATCATGTAGCCGAGCGACGAATGCGGCTTCGTACGCGGGTTCGGGACGAGATTGAGGTAGCGGAGACGCGCCCCATCCGGGAGCATGAAGCGATCGAAGCCGGCGAGCAGCGACGCGTCGTAGAGCGCGACGCGTTCGAGATAGTGCCGCCCCGCTCGCCGTTCCGTCGTCCCGCTCGTGTGGAAGATCGCTTCGGCGCGCGAGACGTCGAACGTCGCGAGCGTCGCATCCTTGAAGGCGCTCGACGGAACGGCCGGGATCTCGCGCCACGTTCGCGGCGGATGCGCCGCGTCGAACCCGAGGCTCGCGGCATACGCCGCGTACGCGGCGTTGCGTTCGATCTGATACGCGTACGTCGCGAGCGCGAGCTCGCCGAAGCGCGCGTCGTCGCAGCCGATGCCGCCCGCCGCCCACTCCGCGACGACGCCGAGGAACGCGTCGTCGAGCGCCCGCGTCCGGGCATCGTCGCCGCTCGCGCCGGAGACCGCCGCAACGGCGCGTCGCCCGACGCTCACGCGACCGGCGTGTTTCGTGACGAGACCGCGGGCGGCGCGACGCGCCGCGACGAGATCAGGCCGCTGTTGAGGCCGCCCATCGCGAGACCGCCGTCGAAGCGAGCCGACTCGACCTTGATGCACCGGTCGACGACCACGTCGAGCCCGGCCGCGTCGGCGAGCGCGATCGCCTCCTCGTTGACGATGCCGTACTGAAACCAGATCGCCTTCGCGCCGACCGCGATCGCGTCGCGCACGACCTGCGGCGTATCGGAGGCCTTGCGGAAGACGTCGACGATGTCGGGCGCGCCGCGCTCGGCCGCGTACGCGGCGAGCGAACGGTACGATCGGAGCCCGTCGATCTCGTCGATGCCCGGGTTGATCGCGGCCACGTCGAACGTCCCGCGCGTCCGCAGATACGAATAGACGAAGTAGCTCGGCCGCGTCTCCTTCGGCGACGCGCCGACGATCGCGACCGTATGCGAACGCTCCAGGAGCGCGCGGCGCGCCGAGACCGTATCGAGGATCAACGTTTCACCACGGAAGCGCGACCGCTCACGTGCTGCGGACGGTTGCGATCTTCGTGGCGGCGCGCAGGCCGTTCTCGAGATCCCAGATGAGATCCGCCGGATCTTCGAGCCCGACGGAGAGGCGGATCATCTCCGGCTTCACGCCGCTCGCCCGCATCTCGTCGTCGGTGAGCTGCTGGTGCGTCGTCGAAGCCGGATGGATGACGAGCGACTTCGCGTCGCCGACGTTCGCGAGGTGGCTCCAGAGTTCGAGCGCCTCGATGAACGCCCGGCCCGCCTCGCGGCCGCCGCGCAAGCCGAACGTGAAGATCGCGCCCGCGCCGTCGGGCAGATATTTGCGCGCGAGCGCGCGGTACGGCGAATCGTCGAGCTCCGAGTATTCGATCCACGCGACCTCGTCGCGCCCGCGCAGGAAGCGCGCGATCGTGCGTGCGTTCTCGACGTGCGCCTTCATGCGCAGCGGCAACGTCTCGAGGCCCTGCAGGAGGAGCCACGCATTCATCGGCGAGATCGACGCGCCGACGTCGCGCAGCACTTCGGTGCGCGCGCGCATCAGGTACGCGAACTCGCCGAACGTCTCCGCGAAATTCATGTCGTGGTAGCCCGGGCTCGGTTCCGCGAGGAGCGGATGCTTCGCCGCGTGCCACGGGAATCTTCCGCTCTCGACCATCACGCCGCCGATGACGGTGCCGTGGCCGCCGACGAATTTCGTCGCCGACTGGACGACGATATCGGCGCCCCATTCGATCGGACGGCAGAGCGCGGGCGACGCGAAGGTGTTGTCGACGACGAACGGGATCCCGGCCTCGTGCGCGATCGCGGCGAGCGCTTCGAGATCGGCGACGTTGCCGAGCGGGTTGCCGATCGTCTCGGCGTAGAGAAGCTTCGTGTTCGGGCGGATCGCGGCGCGCAGCGCCTCGGGATCGTCGCCGCCCACGAGCGTGCACTCGATCCCCATCCGCTTGAGCGTGACCGTGAACTGCGTGACCGTTCCGCCGTAGATGCTCGCGGCCGAGACGATGTGGTCGCCCGCCTGCGCGAGGCAAAGGATCGCGGAGAGCTGCGACGCGAGCCCGCTCGCCGAGGCGACCGCGCCGAGGCCGCCCTCGAGGCTCGCCATCCGCTCTTCGAATGCGGCGACCGTCGGATTGCCGATGCGCGTGTAGATGTTGCCGTACGTCCGTAGTGCGAAGAGTTCGGCCGCGTGCTCGGTCGAGTCGAACACGAAGCTCGAGGTCATGTAGATCGGCATCGCGCGCGCGCCGGACGACGGATCGGGCGGCGTCCCGGCGTGCAGCGCGCGCGTCCGAAAACCGAACGCGTGATCTTCCATGCCGGCGCCTACCCGCGTTTCTTGCGCAGCTGGTGCAGCGGATTGGTATCGGTAAAACCGCGGTGTTCGGCCGTGAACGGCGTCAGCGTCTTCGCGTTGTCGCCCAGGTCGACCTGACCGATCATATCGGACGCGCCCTCGACGTAGCCGCTGAAGACGATCGTCGCCTTCGGCTCTTTCGCCGTGATGCGGATCAGGCGGCCGTCGTAGGTCCCGTCCACGGGATACGCCTTGCCCGATACGCGCCACTCGCCGGCGAGCGTCCCGCCCGTCGTCTGGCGCAGCGCGATGTACGAGTACTCGGTGTGGTCGATATACTGGAGCTGGGTCTCCCACGTGCCGTCGAGCGTGGCGAACGCGGGCGAGGTCGGCGTCGCGGAGGGCTCGGGGCCGGCGGTCGGCGAGGACGCCGGCGCCGCCTCGGAGCGCCGCCGGCGGCCGCGGCCGCGGGGAGCGGGGGTCGGAGCGGGCGACGGTTCGGCGCTCGCGCCGATCGTCGGGATCGCGCTCGCATCGACGCTCGGCTGCACGAGCGGCGTGGGATTGAGGACCGGGGTCGGATTCAGCACCGGGACGGGCGGAGCCGGGGGCGCGGCCTGCGCGCCGACGCGCGTGCCCGCGACGGGCCCGAACGCGGCCGCGAGCGCGCAGGCGGCGGCGAATGCGAGCGGGGCGGCGGGATGGCGATCGTGCTTCAAAAGACCTCACAACGTTGGCGGCGTCCGAACGGACCAACGTCGCGATTTCGAGGCGGCCGGGTGCGATTCTTGCGCGGTTCTGCTATACTCTTACGGCTGTGAAAGACAAGATCCACCCCACCTGGTTCCCCGAAGCGAGCGTGCACTGCGCCTGCGGCTCGACGTTTACGACGGGCTCTACCGTAAAGAGCATCTCGGTCGAAGTATGTTCCGCCTGCCACCCGCTCTTCACGGGTCAGCAGAAATTCCTCGATACGGCCGGCCGCGTCGATAAATTCAATCAGCGCCTCGCCGCCGCCGAGAAGAAGAAGACCGAAGCCGCCGAGCGCAAGCAGCAGAAGGAACAGGCCGCGGCAGCGGCCGCCGCTTCCGAGGCGTAGCCGCCGGGCGACCATCTTCGGGACGAGCCGCATCGCGGCTCGTCTTTTTTCTTCCCGCTCGCCGCATTCGAGGAGACTCAGGTGTTCAATCTGGACCGGCTCGAGACGCTCTCGAAGCGCTTCGACGAGATCGAAGCGTCGCTCGCGAACACGGGCGACACGTTCGACCAAGTGCGATTCACGGCACTCGTGAAAGAGCGCGCGGCGAACGAGCCGACGGTCGTCGCCTATCGCGCATACCGGAAGCTGCTCGCCGAGATCGCCGCGAACGACCGCCTGCTCGACGAGAAGGGCGATCCCGAACTCCACGCGATGGCCGAAGAGGAAGCGAAGGAGCTGCGCGAACGCCGGGCGGCGCTCGAAGCCGAACTCACCGAACTGATGCTGCCGCGCGATCCGATGGACGGCAAGGACGTCTTCGTCGAGATACGGGCGGGTGCCGGCGGCGACGAGGCCGGCCTCTTCGCCTCCGAGCTCGCACGCCTCTACGTCCGCTACGCCGAGACGATCGGCATGCGCACCGAGATCCTCTCGCAGAGCGAGAACGAGGCGGGCGGCGTGAAAGAGATCGTCATCGGCATCAAGACGGGCGAACCGTATCGCTTCCTCAAATACGAGAGCGGCGTCCATCGCGTGCAGCGCGTTCCGCTAACGGAGTCGCAGGGCCGCGTGCATACGAGCACGGCGACGGTCGCCGTCTTGCCCGAGGCGGACGAGGACACGGGGATCGTCATCAATCCCAAAGATCTCGAGATCGATACGTTCAAGGCGTCGGGCGCGGGCGGTCAACACATCAACAAAACGGAATCCGCGATCCGCATCACGCACGTGCCCTCGGGCGTCGTCGTCTCGTGCAGCGAGGAGCGTTCGCAGCTGCAGAATCGCGAACGTGCGATGCAGATGCTGCGCAGCGTCCTCGCCGATCGCAAGCGTCGCGAGGCCGAGGAGGCCGTCGGGTCGCTCCGTCGTAGTCAGGTCGGAACCGGCGATCGCAGCGAGAAGATACGGACCTATAATTTCCCGCAAGATCGCGTGACCGATCATCGCATCAACGAGAATTTCGGAAACGTCAAGGACCTGATGGACGGCAATCTCGGGCGGATCGTCGCGCGCCTGCAGCAGGACGAGAAGTCGAAGCTGCTGGCCGGAGAGACGACGGCGGCGTAGGGATGCGTGCCGCCGGCCGCACGGCCGAAGGCGATCCGATGCGCGAGTTGCTGGGCGTGTGGCCCGTCATCCCGGCGGTGCGCGATCCGCGCGACGTCGAGCGGAGCATCGCCGCGCGCGGGCGGGTCGTCTATCTGCTTTGCGGCAACGTCGGATCGATCGCCGAGCTCGTGGCGCCGATCCGCGCGGCCGGAAAGGCGGCGATCGTCAATCTCGATCTGCTCGGCGGTCTCTCGAAAGACCCGAGCGCCGTCGCCTTCCTCGCGGCGTGCGGCGTCGCCGGAATCATTTCGACCCATCACGAGACGCTGCGCGCCACGCGCGCGAACGGGCTCGTCGTCGTGCAGCGGAGCTTCCTGCTCGATTCGCAGGCGATGGCGAACGCGGTCCGCGCACTCGAGCGTTTCCGCCCGGACGCCGTCGAACTGCTGCCGGCTCCGGCGGCCCCGCGCGCGGTCGAGCGGATCGAACGCGCCTGCCCCGGGATGCCCCTCATCGCGGGCGGACTCGTCGCATCGTTACGTGAGATCGACGACCTGCTACGTGCCGGGATCGCGGGCGTTTCGGTAAGCGATCCCGCGCTCTGGTCGACGTGAACGCGGCCGCGTTATCGCCGTCATAAATTCGTTCTATGTGAGGATTGCATTTCTGCCGCGCCTCAAGTAGTATGAAACTCGTTTCCAGGCGGCAGAGATGTGAGAAAGCCGCTCGCACGACGCGTTCGCCTGACGGACGTGTTTGCGGGCGGCTTCTTCATGTCGGGCCGTCCACTCACCGGGACTGCGACAGGAGCGAGCATGTCCGAACGCAAGAAGTTTATTGGTGAACTAATCGCGGAAGCGATCGCCCTCGTCATCATCATCGGCTTCGGCGACTCCGTCGCCGCGATGATCATCCTCTACGATCCATCGCCGTATGCGACCGCGTATTGGGGCGTCGCGATCGGCTGGGGCCTCGCCGTCATGCTGGCGATCTATTGCACGGCCGGCGTCTCCGGCTGTCACGCGAATCCGTCGGTCACGCTCGCACTGTGGCTGTGGCGCGGCTTCCCCGGCAAGAAAGTCGTCCCGTACATCGCCGCGCAGATCGCGGGCGGCGTCATCGGAGCGGCGATCGTCTACCTGTTGTACTCGCCCGTCATCGATCACTACAACCTGATCCACCACGCGGTTCGAAACATGCCCTCGGGCGATACGTCGGCCGCCGTATTCTTCACGCATCCGGGGCTCGCGATCACGCCGATGCACGCGTTCGTCGACGAGATCGTCCTAACCGGATTCCTCGTGTTCGGCATCTTCGCGATCACGGAACAGTACAACACGGTCGCACCGATGGCGAACTCGGGCGCGCTGATCATCGGTTTGCTCGTCGCCGCGCTCGGCGCGTGTTTCGGTTTCCTCGAAGCGTGGCCGATGAGCGCCGCACGCGACCTCGGGCCGCGCATCTTCGCGTACTTTGCGGGCTGGGGTCAAGAAGCGCTGCCGGGTCCGATGAATTACTGGTGGATCCCCTGCCTCGGGCCCGCGCTCGGCGGCATCCTCGGCGGCTTCCTGTATCAGCGTCTCGTCCTCCCTTTCTTGCCGCGGACTCCGGGGCTCGGCGCGACGACGGAGTCGGAGCCGACCGCTGAAGTCCGCGCGATCGATCCGCCCGTAGCCGAGAGCTACGCCTCCGTGAATCCGTAGGAGCGACATGCCGTACGTTTTAGCTTTCGATCAGGGCACGACGAGTTCGCGCGCGATCGTGTTCGACGATCACGGAGCGATCCGCGGCGTCGACCAGCGCGAGTTCCCGCAGCATTTCCCGAAGCCCGGCTGGGTCGAACACGATCCGGCCGACATCTGGCGCTCGCAGCGCGAGACGGCGCAGGGCGCGCTCCGCAACGCGGGGATCACGGCGGCCGACATCGTCGCGATCGGCATCACGAATCAGCGCGAGACGACGCTCGTTTGGGATCGTGCGACGGGCCGGCCCGTCTACAACGCGATCGTCTGGCAGGATCGCCGCACGGCGCCGTTCTGCGAGGATCTCAAATCGAAGGGCTTCGAAGACGTGATCCGTTCGAAGACGGGGCTCGTCGTCGATCCGTACTTCTCCGGTACGAAGATCCGCTGGATCCTCGATAACGTCGAAGGCGCGCGCGAGCGCGCCGAGCGGGGCGACCTCTGCTTCGGCACCGTCGATTCGTGGCTGATCTGGAACCTGACCGAAGGCGCCGTGCACGCGATCGACTACACGAACGCATCGCGCACGCTGCTCTTCGATCTCGCGAAACTCGATTGGGACGACGAGTTGCTGCTGATGATGGGCGTCCCGCGCGCGATGCTGCCGAAGCCGATGCCGTCGATCGCGACCTTCGGAACGGCCTCGGCGTCGATCCTCGGTGCGGCGATCCCGATCGCGGGGGTCGCGGGCGACCAGCACGCCGCGCTCGTCGGCCAAGCCGGCTTCACGAAGGGTCTCGCGAAGAACACGTACGGCACGGGATCGTTCCTATTGCTCAACACGGGCGACGAGCTCGTCCCGAGCCCGAGCGGACTGCTGACCACGGTCGCATTCGCATCGGAGCCCGGAAAGGCGCTGTACGCGCTCGAGGGGTCGATCTTCGTGACGGGCGCGGCCGTGCAGTGGCTGCGCGACGGGCTCGGCATCATCAGCTCGTCCGCGGAAGTCGAAGAGCTGGCGCGGCGCGTCCCCGACACGGGCGGCGTGTACTTCGTTCCGGCGTTCGTCGGCCTCGGCGCGCCGTATTGGGATCCGTACGCGCGCGGCGCGATCGTCGGCCTGACCCGCGGCACGACGCGCGAACACATCGCGCGCGCGGCGCTCGAAGCGATGGCCTTCCAAACGCGCGAGGTGATCGACGCGATGCAGAAAGACGCGAAAATCGAGCTCAAGGAACTTCGCGTCGACGGCGGCGCGGCGTCTAACGATCTGACGATGCAGTTCCAAGCCGACGTGCTCGGCGTCGACGTGGTCCGGCCGCGCGTGACCGAGACGACGGCGCTCGGCGCCGCGTATCTCGCCGGCCTCGGCGTCGGCTACTGGCGCGATTTCGCCGACGTCGCGTCGCATTGGCAGCAGGAACGCCGCTTCAAACCGCAGCTCGGCGAAGCGGAACGCGAGAAACTGCTCAAGCAGTGGAAACGTGCCGTGGAACGCGCGGCGCATTGGGAGGAACACGACTGACGATGGTACGCGAGCAACAGATCCGACGCCTCACCGGCCGCTACGACGTGCTCGTCATCGGCGGCGGTGCGACGGGCCTCGGGACGGCGCTCGACGCGGCGGCACGAGGCTATACGACGGCGCTGGTCGAGGCGTCCGATTTCGCGAAAGCGACCTCGAGCCGCTCGACCAAACTCGTGCACGGCGGCGTGCGCTATCTGCAGAACGGCGACGTGGGCCTCGTCAAGGAAGCGCTGCGCGAACGGACGCGGCTGCGCGACAACGCGCCGCACCTCGTCGGCGAGCTCGAATTCATCCTGCCGCTCTACAGGTGGTTCGAAGGTCCGTACTACCTCGCCGGCCTCAAGGCGTACGATCTGCTCGCGGGCCGCTCGGGCTTCACGCCGAGCGGCGCGATCGGCCGTTCGGCGACGCTCGCGAAGATGCCGGGCCTGAGCGGTACGCATCTCCTCGGCGGCATCCATTACGCGGACGGACAGTTCGACGACGCGCGACTCGCACTCGCGCTCGCGCGCTCGGCCGTCGATGCGGGTGCGACCGTCGCGAACTACGCGCGCGCGATCCGCATCATCTACGATCGCGGACGCGCGAGCGGTGCCGTCGTGCGCGATCTCGAGACGGGCGAGGAGCACGACGTACGCGCGAAGGTGGTCGTCAACGCGACGGGTATCTTCGTCGACGAGATACGCGGCCAGGACGATTCGCAGGCGAAGCCGCTGCTCGAACACAGCCGCGGCGCGCACGTCGTCTTCGCGAAGGACGTCTTCCCCGGCGACGACGCGCTGATCGTCCCGAAGACCGACGACGGCCGCGTGCTCTTCATCATTCCGTGGCACGGCCACGTCGTCGTCGGTACGACCGATATCCCGGTCCAAGGCGCGGCGCTCGATCCCGCGCCGACGCGCGCCGAGATCGACTACATCGTCGAACACGCGAACCGCTATCTCGCACGCCCGGTCGAGCGATCGGACGCGCTCTCGGCGTTCGCCGGCCTGCGGCCGCTCGTCAATCGCGATGCCGCGAGCAGCACGGCGAAGCTCTCGCGCGAACACCTCGTCGACGTCTCCGCGACCGGGATCGTTACGATCACGGGCGGCAAATGGACGACGTACCGCAAGATGGCCGAGGACACCGTCGATCGCGCCGCACGCGAAGGCGGTCTCGCGAAGCAGAAGAGCGTGACGGCGGAGATGCCGCTGCACGGCAGCCCGTCGCACGGCGCCTATCCGCGCGACGACGATTACGCGCTCTACGGAACGGACGCCCCCGAATTGCGCGCGCTCGAGGCGGCGATGCCCGGACTCGCGGCGCCGGTCGACGCGGCGTTGCCGTACACGCGCGCGCAGATCGTCTACGCGGCGCGTCACGAGATGGCGCGCACCGTCGACGACGTGCTCTCGCGCCGCACGCGCGCGGCGTTCCTCGATGCCGCGGTCGCGCAGCGGGCGGCCGCGGACACGGCGGCGATCCTCGCGACCGAGCTCGGCCGCGACGAACGCTGGCGCGACGAACAGATCGCGAGTTTCGAAACGCTGCTCGCGAGCGACGTCGCGGCACTCGGAACGCTCGTCCGGCCGCCCGCGGTGAAGGCGACGGTCGCGAGCTAGGCGCTCGCGCTGCGGACGTTCGAGACGCGCGCGACGGACGAGCGAACGCGTAGCTCCGGCGGGAGGACGACCGTTCGCGCGGCACCCGCGTAGCCGCGCACGACGCGATCGAGCAGCAGCTCGGCCGCCGTCGTTCCGAGCTCGGACGTCGGTTGCGCGATCGTCGTGAGCGGCGGATCGAGCAGCTCCGCGAACGGCGAGTCGTCGAAGCCGACGACGCTCATCTGATCCGGAACGCTGACGCCGCGATCGCGTAGGGCACCGAGCGCCCCGAGCATCATCAACTGATTGGTGACGAAGATCGCGCTCGGCGGATTCGGTAGATCGAGCAGTGCGAGCGTTTGGTCGTAGCCGCTGCTCTGCAGCGCGTTGTGGCCGCGGCGAACGTATTCGGGCCGTTCCGCGATTCCGAGCGCCGCCAGCGTACGCCGATAGCCGTCGATGCGCTCGTTGCTGACGGTCGAATCGTGGCCCGCGACGACCGCGATGCGACGATGCCCGAACCCGTTTAGGTGGCGGATCGCGAGATCGACGCCTTTCGAATTGTCGACGATCGCGAGATCGAAATCGCCGTCGGGGAGACGCCGATCCAGACACACGAGCGGCGTCTTCGTACCGACGAAGCTCGGGAGCGTGCTCGCCGAAGCGCCGCACGGCAGCATGATGATTCCGTCGATGCGCTGCGCGTGCATCGAGAGCAGATGGAAACGCTCGCGCTGCGGATCTTCGTCGGAATTGCAGAGGAAAAGATCGTGCTTGGACTCGTAGGCGACCGCTTCGATCGAATGGATGATCAGTGCGAAAAACGGGTTGCCCGCATCGGCGACGATCAGCCCGATCGTATCGGATTTGCGGCGCCGCAACCCGCGGGCGCGTTGATCGATGCTGTAATCTAAGATCGCAGCCGACGACAGCACCCGTTCGCGAATATCCGCGGAGACGGGTTTGCTGTTATTGAGCACGCGCGAGACGCTCGCGACCGAAAGGCCGGCATGCTTCGCGACGTCGATGATACTTGCCATCTGGGCGCCGTCCGTTCGCCGCACTCTTCGCCGCTCCTCGCGTGCGTTCTCGCTAAGCGGCCGTATAGCCGCCGTCGAGCACGAGTACGTGACCATTGCAAAGACCGGCGATCGACGACGCGAGATAAAGACAAGCGGCCGCGACTTCACGCGGCTCCCCGAATCGCCCGATCGGAATCTTCGATCGCATCGGATCGCCGCGTTCGGGCGAACCCCAGACGCGTTGTCCGAGCTCGGTCAACACGACGGTCGGTGCGATCGCGTTGACCGTCACGCCCGAGGGGCCCCATTCCATCGCGAGGCTCTTGGTCAGCGCGTTGAGCGCGCCTTTCGTCGCGACGTACGCCGCGTGATCGAGCATACCGACGATGCCCGAGATCGACGAGATGTTGACGACGCGGCCGTACCCGCGCGCGATCATCCCGGGTGCGAACGCGCGAGCGCACGCGAACGCGCCGTCGACGTTGACCGCGAATTGCGCGCGCCAATGCTCGTCGCTCACGTCGACCGCCGGTTCGACGAACGAGATGCCGGCGTTGTTGACGAGGATATCCGCACCGCCCCAGCGTTCGCGGACCGTCGCTTCGAGTCGCGCGACGTCGGCGTGCGATGCGACGTCGCCCGTGACGCCGACGAAACGTCGGCCGAGCGCGACGATCTCGCCTTCGAGCGTCGCGAGTTCCGCCGCCGTGCGCGCGAATCCGGCGACGTCGGCGCCGTACTCGGCGAAGATGAGCGCGATGTCGCGGCCGAGGCCGCGGCCCGCTCCGGTGACGACCGCGCGTTTTCCGGTGAGTGCGAAGTCGTTCACGCGACTTCGATCATCGCTTTGATGACGCCGTCGGCCCGCGAGTCCGAGAGCTTGAGCGCGTCCTCGGAGCGATCGAGCGCGAAGCGATGCGTGACGAGCGATTTCGTATCGACGCGGCCCTGCGCGACGAGCGCGATCGCGGCCGGATAGACGTTCGCGTAGCGGAACACGGTGAGGATGTCGATCTCGCGCGACATCGCGAGTACGAGCGGATAGGGAAAATTGTCCTCGGGCGGCAGACCGATCATCACGACCTTCCCGCCGCGCTTCGCCATTGCGATCGCGGCGGCCGCGGTCTTCGGCGAACCGGCCGCTTCGAACACGATATCGACGCCCGCGCCGTCCGTCAGCGTCGCGATCGCCTCGCTCGCATCGGTCTTCGAGGCGTCGATCGTCTCCGTCGCGCCGAGCTTCTTCGCAGTTGCGAGACGTCCGGCATCGAGATCGACCACGACGATCGACCCGGCACCCGCGGCCTTCGCGACCTGCAGCGTGACGAGTCCGATCGGGCCTGCTCCGACGATCGCGACCGTCTGACCCGCGCGCAGACCGCTACGGTGGATGGCGTAGACGCCGACCGCGAGGGGTTCCATGAGCGCGCCCTCTTCGAGCGAGACGTTCTCCGGAAGCGCGAACGCGTAATCGCTCGGGCTGACGACGTACTCCGCGAGCGCGCCGTCGTACGGCGGCGTCGCCATGAACCGGACGTTCGGACAGAGATTGTAACGGCCGCTGCGACACCACGCACACGTACGATCGGGGACGCCCGGCTCGACGGCGACGCGCTCGCCGATGCGGCTGCGCGGGACGTTCGCACCGACGTCCTCGATGACGCCGGCCATCTCGTGCCCGAGGACGATCGGCTTCTCGACCACGAACGGGCCGATCCGCCCGTGCGTGTAGTAGTGGACGTCGGATCCGCAGACGCCGACGTTCCTGACCCGGACGAGCACGTCGTCGGGTCCCGGGACGGGTTTCGGGCGGTCGGTCATCGTCATGACGTTCGGACGTTCGAGGAGCGCGACGCGCATATCGTTCGACATGATACGGTCCTTTACGAATCGGCCGGCGAGGATGCCGGCCGGAGCGCGGGATAGAGGGAGGTGAAGCGGCGATACGCGCCGCGATAGGCGTCGTACGTCGCGGGATCGGGTAGGGTCGGCTCCGCGCTCGGCGGCACGGCGCGGTCGACCGCGTCCTCGACGCTGCCGAACGTTCCGATCCCGACGCCCGCGAGCAAGGCGGCGCCGAACGCGGGGCCTTCGTCGACGAGCAGCCTGCGTATCGGACGTTCGAAGATCGAGGCGATCGCCTCGCGCCAGACGGGGCTCGCCATCCCGTTGCCCGTGCCGACGAAAATTTCGGGATCGGCGCCGAGCGCGCGCATGCGGACGAGTCCGTCGTCGAGCCCGAAGGCGACGCCTTCGAGCACGGCGCGCACGACGTGCGCCCGTGCGTGCGAGAGCGCGAGCCCCGTCCACGCACCCCGGGCGTCCGGATCCATGTGCGGCGTGCGTTCGCCCGCGAGGTACGGCAGGAACGTCACGCCCGCGCTGCCGGGCGCGACCGTTCCGGCTTCGCGTGCGAGATCATCGTACGTCTCGCCGCCGCGGCCGAAGAGATCGCGGAACCAGCGCAGGCTGCCGCCCGCCGAGAGCATGACGCTCATCAGGTGGTAGCCGCCCGGAACCGCGGCACAGAACGCGTGCAGCGCGCCCGTCGGATCGACGCGAACCGCCGTGTCGTGCGAGAGGACGACGCCGGACGTCCCGAGCGAGACGAGCCCTTGGCCCGCGCGCACGACGCCGCTGCCGACCGCGGCGGCGGCGTCCATCCACCGGCGGTAGGAGAAGTGCTCGGACCGGCGAGACGCGGGCGACGACCGCCGGGCTCTCGGAGAGCGGCGGAAACCAATCGCGCGGCAGATCGAGCGCGCGTAGGATGTCGTCCGACCAATCGCGGTTCGCGAGATCGAACAGCGACGTCCCCGACGCGTCGGAGGGCTCCGCGGCGAACGTCCCGGTCAGGCGAAACCGGAGGTAGTCTTTGGGCAGCAGCACGGCGCGAACGCGGGCGAAACGTTCGGGTTCGTTCTCACGTAGCCACAGAATTTTCGGCCCTTGGAAGCCCGTGAGGGCCGCGTTGCCGGTGATGCGGCGGAGACGGTCGCGGCCGACCGCGGCTTCGAGCGCGTTCGCGGCGGCACCCGTGCGCTGGTCGTTCCAGAGCAGCGCCGGACGTATGACGGCGTGCGCTTCGTCGAGAAAGACGGCGCCGTGCATCTGGCCCGCGAGTCCGATACCCGCGACCGGATCGCCGTGCGCGGCGACGACGGCGCGCAACGCTTCGACGGTCGCATCCCACCACGCCGCGGGTTCCTGTTCCGTCCATCCCGGCTGCGGCGTCAGGAGCGGATACGCCGCGGTCGCGCTCGCGATCACCGCGCCGCGCTCGTCGATGCGCACCGCGCGGACGCCGGTCGTTCCGAGGTCGACGCCGATCGTGTGCGCGCTCATCCCCGGCACGCAACGCCGGCGAGCGCCGAACAACGCCGCCCGAACGGCGAGTCGGCGCGCCGGCCGGAAATGGTACGGCGCCGTACGAACGGCCGGCCCGCAGAAACGGTGAAGTCGTGAAGCATGAGCGAAAATCCGATCTTTTCCGTCTCTCCGTTGACGAGTGTTCGGTAAAGCTTTACCGTTAGGCCTGGACCGGTTCGCGATCGATACCGCGTCCGAGCGAAAGAGGGAGAATCGAAACGATGGTTATGACGGCGGCGGATGCGGTCGATGCGGACGTGCGAACGATGCGGGCGATCGTCGCCTACGCGCCGGGCGATTACCGCTTGGAGACGGTCCCGGTGCCCGTGCCCGGTCCGCTCGAGATCCTCACGAAGGTCGAAGCGGTCGGCATCTGCGCGGGCGATATCAAGACCTATCACGGCGCGCCGTCGTTTTGGGGCGACGCCGACCAGCCGCGCTACGTCAAGCCGCCGATGATCCCCGGTCACGAGTTCATCGGCCGCGTCGTGGCCCTCGGCGAAGGCGCCGCGGAGAAGCACGGCATCGCCGTCGGCGAGCGCGTGATCTCGGAGCAGATCGTGCCGTGCTGGAACTGCCGGTTCTGCGGCAACGGCTCCTACTGGATGTGTCAGAAGCACGATCTCTACGGCTTTCAGAACAACGTCAACGGCGCGATGGCCGAATACATGCTCTACACGAAGGAAGCCCTCGTGCACAAGGTCCCGGACGCGGTGCCCATCGAGGAAGCGATCCTCGTCGAACCGCTCGCGTGCTCGCTGCACGCGGTCGACCGGGCGGACGTCGGTCTCGACGACGTCGTCGTCGTCGCGGGCGCCGGAACGCTCGGCCTCGGGATGATCGGCGGCCTGCGGCTGCGCAATCCCAAGAAGATCGTCGTCCTCGATCTCAGCCCGAGGCGGCTCGAGCTCGCGAAGCGGCTCGGTGCGGATCTCTGCCTCAACCCGAAGGAGATCGACGCTCACGCCGAGATCATGGCGCTGACCGACGGCTACGGCTGCGACGTCTTCATCGAATGCACGGGCTTCGCGCCGATGGTCAACACCGGAATGAAGATGATCCGCAAACTCGGACGCTTCGTCGAGTTCAGCGTCTTTCGCGACGAGACGACGCTGGATTGGTCGATCATCGGCGATCGCAAAGAACTCGACGTGCTCGGAGCGCATCTCGGGCCGTACTGCTATCCGCGCGCGATCCGTTACATCGCCGACCGCACGATCGACATGCGCGACATCGTCACGCATCAGTTCGAGCTCTCGGATTTCGCGGAGGCGTTCGCGACGATGGACAGCGGCGCGCACTCGCTCAAAGTGATCATGCGGCCCGGCGGCACGACGTAACGCCGCCCGCGATCGCGGGCGACCCGCCGGCCGGAAACGAGACGGGTCGCCCTACCGGCGAGCGAGCGGCGTGACACACGATCGACCTTTCTTCGATGAAGCGACGGAAGACGGAAAAAGAAGCGACGGAAAAGCTTTACAGCAGAGAGTTTTTGCTTCCTTTCCCGCGTTCGGCGGAATTCATCACCGCAACGCCGTCCTCATCGCTTACCCGCAGCGGCGAAGAGCGGCGCGAGGGCCGCGTACGTCTCGCGATACGCGGCGTACCCGGCGCCGTACGCGTCGCGGCGTTCGGCGTCCGGTTCGATGCGGCGCTCGGTACCCGTCATCGCCGCGGCCGCCGCTTTGAGATCGGCGAACGCCCCCGCGCCGACCGCGGCGCACATCGCGCTTCCGAGCGCGACCGCATCGCTGTTCGTCGTGTAGTCGATCGGCACGCCCGCGACGTCGGCGAGGATCTGCAGCCAGAGCGCGCTGCGAACGCCGCCGCCGCACGCGACGATGCGTTCGGTCGGTACGCCGTTGCCCGCGAGCGCCTCGAGGATGCGGCGATTCCCGTAGGCCGTTCCCTCGTAGACGGCGCGCAGCAGGTGGGCCGCCGTGTGGCCGCTCGTGAGACCCCAGATCGTACCGCGCGCGTGCGGATCTTTGACGGGCGTCCGGCTACCCTGCCAGAAATCCAAGAGGACGAGCCCGTCGCTCCCGGGCGCGATCGAGGCGGCCTCGGCATCGGCCGATTCGTAGCGCGTCGCCTCGGGCCAGCGCGCCCCGGCGAGTTCCATCAGCCAGCGCACGGTCCCGCCCGTACTCGCTTGGCCCGCCTCGATCGTCCACTCGCCCGGAATGACGGCGCTCTCGAACGGCCCCCACAACCCGCGATCGAAAACCGCCGTGGAGGCTTGCGCGAGCTGACAGGTCGACGTGCCGGTGATCAGGGCGACCGCACCCGGGCCCGCGACGCCGACGCCGAGCATCCCCGCGTGCGCGTCGATCCCGCTCATCGCGACGGCCGTCCCGGCGCGCAAGCCGAGTTCGGCCGCCGCCGCGTCGGTGAGCTCGCCCGCCCGGCCGCCCATCGGCGCGACGTCGCTCGGCAGCTTCGCCGCGGCGTCTTCGAGCCCGACGCGGGCCATGAGGTCGGCGGGCCAGCCCGTCCCCGGCCGATAGTGCCACTTCGCGACGGCGCTGTTGAGCGGTGCGACCCAGCGGCCCGCGAGCTTCCACGTAAGCCACGTCATCTGTTCGACGAGGCGTACCGAGCGTCGCCAGAGCTCGGGTTCGGACTCTTTGAGCCAGAGCGCCTTCGGCAGCGGCCATTCGGCCGGCACGTCGCCGCCGCAATACTTCAGGACCGAAGCTTCGGTCTCGGTGAGCCGACGCGCCTGATCGACCGCGCGCAGATCCATCCACATGATCGCGTCCGCGAGCGGTTCGCCGCCGTCGTCGACGAGCAGGACGTCGCACGGCGCGTCGATCGCGATACCGACGACGCGATCGCCGT
The DNA here is from genome assembly GCA_964658555.1 of Vulcanimicrobiota bacterium. GTDB lineage: Bacteria > Vulcanimicrobiota > Vulcanimicrobiia > Vulcanimicrobiales > Vulcanimicrobiaceae > CAZZYZ01. The sequence continues at coordinate 17,960 of CAZZZK010000013.1, forward strand.
CGATCCCGTTCGCCGCGAGCACGTCGTTCGTCGCGAGCACGAGCGCCCGCCACCAATCCTCGGGCCGCTGCACGGCCCGTCCCGGCCGCGGGTAGCGCGTCTCGTACGGGCGTTCCGCGGCACCGGCCGGCACGCCGCGAAGGTCGAACAGGCAGGCGCGGAGGCCGCCCGTCCCCGCGTCGATTCCGAGGACGAGCTCGTCCCCCGAGTCTCGTGCGTTCGTCCGTCCCGTCATCGCCGCTCCGTCCGTTCGAGAACCGAAAGGATGCTCGTTCTCCACGTTCGCTTCGCGACGCCCTTCCCGCGCGGGCGAGGGCTCGTCGCCCGCATCTCCGTTTCTCGCGGCGAGGCCGCTCGGCCGTCGTGCGACTCAAGGCTTCGCGGCGGAGCGCAGGAAAGACGACGCAACATCCGCCGTACCGGAGTGATCGTGCTTACGTTTCGCCGATTCGTTGCCGCCCTCGCCGTCGCCGTCGCCGTCGTATGTACGACGTTCGATCGGGCACGTGCCGCGTCGCCCGATTCGGCCGTGCCCGCGGCCGACGCGAGCGCTCCGATGCCCGCCGCGACACGCGCCCGAATTCTCGCCGCGGTCGGGCGCGATCTCGCGTTCTTCGGCGGAAAAACGCCCGTGCCGGGCGTGCTGCTCGGCGTCTGGGTGCCGGGCTCCGGGTCGATGGTCGAGGGCGTCGGCGACGCGCGGCTCGAGCCCCGGCAGCCGCTCTCGCTCGACGATCACGTGCGCGTCGGCAGCAATACGAAGACGTTCGTCGTGACGGTGCTGCTGCAGCTCGTCGACGAAGGGAAGCTCTCGCTCGACGATCCGGTCTCGAAGTTCCGCCTGCCCGTTCGGGTCGCCGGCGGCGAGAAGATCACGGTGCGCCAACTGATGCAGATGCGCAGCGGCATCCTCGATCTGTACGCGCTCAAGGCGTTCGCGACCGCGAACATCAGCCCGGACGTGCCGGTCGATCGCGTGAAATACACGCAGCTCGCATGCGACGCGCCGCGGCTCTTCGCGCCCGGCACGAAGTGGAATTACAGCAATACGAATTACATCTTACTCGGGATGATCGCGGAGGCCGTTTCGCACGATACGATCGCGCATCAGATCGCGGTCCGGATCACGCGGCCGATGCATCTCGCGCAGACGACGTTCCCGCTCACCTCGCCCGATCTGCCGGCGCCCTACGCGCACGGCTACACGCGCACGAAGGCGGGCGGCTGGGTCGATCAGTCGGTGCTCTTCCCGCCCTCGCTCACCTGGGCCGCGGGCGTCATGATCTCCGACGTCGCCGACATGAAGCGCTGGGTCGACGCGTACGTGAGCGGCGCGGCGAACGGCGCGGCGACCCAGCGCGCGCGGCTCGCGTGTCTGCCGACGGGCGAACCGGGCCTCGCGTTCGGGCTCGGCATCGGCTGCAGCGCCGGCTGGTACGGCTACACGGGCGGGATCTCCGGCTATAACACGGCCGCGTACTATCTGCCCGCGTCGAAGGTCACGATCATCGCGTTCGTGACGAGCCAGCAGGAAGACCCGATCCCGGGCGTCGCCAACGCGATCTTCCGGGACGTCGCGAAGATCGTGACGCCCGCGCACGTCCCGTACGAGGCGGTCACCGCCGCGGCCGCCGCGGCGATCCCGTGCGCGCGAACGACGATCGCCTCCGTGCGGCCGCCGGCGGGACCCGCGGCGTACCAGAGCGGGATGCTCGCGCTCGCGAACGGTGCGACCGTGCGCATCGAAGGCGCGGCGACCGACCCGCACGTGCGTCAGGCGCTCGCCATGAAGCCGGGCGACACGGTCGCGGCGTGTTACGGCCGCTCGGTCGAGTACGCCGATGCGGGCACGTCGCGCGCGCTCTCGATACTCGATCTGCACACGAACGGGACGTACGGCGGGCTCGTCGGCACGTGGCCGTCCGCGAAGTGACGGCCGGTTCGGGCCGCGTCGCGCGCGCGGGACGGATCGCGTGAGCGCCGCACGCCGCGATCTCGAAGCGCTCGACGTCGCGCGATCGCGTTCGTTCGACGGCACGTACGTCGCCGCGTTCGAACTCGAGATGCAGGTACGTCGGCTGACGCTGCGCTTGTACGGCTCGATCGGGACGGCCGGGACGCAGCTCGCGACGATCACGTTCTTCGGCACGAGTGCGGTAACGCTCCAGAACGATGCCGGCAGCTTTCCGGAGAGCGTTCGCGTCGCGTCGCTCGCGCTCGAGAACCCCGATCCCGACGACGTCGGAAGCGCCGTGCTGACGGGGCAGCAGGGTTGGTCGATGGCGTGGTCGTTCGACGGTCTCGCATACGAAGAGCACCCCGCGGTGATCGCGTCGCTCGCCGACGACCTGTAACGCACGACGTAGCGTTGAGCGAACGATGCGGCGACGCGCCGCCGGAATCGACCGTCGACGTGCGCCGGATGCTCTCGTCGGCGCGCGAACGGCTCGGCGGCTTCCTGCGCGAATCGGCGCGCCTCGGCCGGCGCTGCGTCCGGATCGTCCACGGCAAGGGACACGGCTCGCCCGGCCGCGAGCCGGTGCTGAAAGGCAAGGTCAAGGCCTGGCTGGTGCAGCACCGC
>CAZZZK010000013.1:20550-20765 GCA_964658555.1 Vulcanimicrobiota bacterium
AGACGCCGCGCGATTCGATGCCGTCGTGCTGCTCGGCGACCTCTTGCAGCGCGGCGCCGCGTGGCTCTTCGCACACGACGATTACGAAATCGATGCGGAGACCGCCGCGCGCTACGATGCGATGGTCGCGCGCCGAGCCGCGGGCGAGCCCGTCGCCTACGTCCTCGGCGAGGCCGGCTTCTACGGGCGGCGGTTCGCCGTCTCGCCCGCCGTGC